>NZ_JSYB01000037.1:0-28232 GCF_054823945.1 Tepidiphilus sp. HLB4
GGTGGGCGAGACGGCGCGCCAGGTCTATGGCGAGGCGCAGGCGATGCTGGACGTGCTGGTGCGCGAAGGGTGGCTCACAGCACGCGCGGTGTGGGGGCTCTTCCCGGCGGCGAGCCTGGGCGACGACATCGAGATCTACACCGACGAATCGCGCCATGCGCTCGCCATGGTGTGGAACGGTCTGCGCCAGCAGCACGAGCGCCCGCCGGGGCAGCCGAACCTGTGCTTGGCCGATTTTCTTGCGCCGAAGGAGACGGGGGTGTCGGACTGGATCGGGGCGTTTGCCGTGACCGCGGGGCATGGCATCGAGGAGAAATTGGCCGAGTACGAGGCGGCGCACGACGACTACCACGCCATTCTTTTGAAGGCGCTCGCCGACCGACTGGCGGAAGCCTGCGCCGAGTGGCTGCACGAGCGGGTGCGGCGGGAAGACTGGGGCTACGCGCCCGAGGAGCGGCTTTCGCCCGAAGAGCTGGTGGCCGAGCGCTACCGCGGCATCCGTCCGGCGCCGGGTTATCCGGCCTGCCCCGACCACACGGTGAAGGGCGACTTGTTCGCGCTGCTCGATGCGCCCGCGCGCGCCGGCATGACGCTCACCGAGCACTACGCCATGCGTCCGGCCGCGAGCGTGGCCGGGTTCTACTTCAGCCACCCCGAGTCGCGCTACTTCGCCATTCCCAGGATCGGGGAGGATCAACTCGCCGACTGGGCGCGGCGGCGCGGCATGGCGCTCGAGGAGGCGCGGCGCTGGCTCGCGCCCATTTTGTAGAGGTCAGCCGCGGTACGGTAGGGTGAGCGCGAGCGTCTGCAGGCGAGCGATGAGTTCGCGCTGCAGGGCGGTGACTTCCTCGCGCAATTCGAGGGATGGGACGCCGGCGTTCGCCGCAGTGACCAGTTTTTGCGCCGCACGGTGCATCGTTTCGTGCGTGTGCACGATGGCGGGGAATTCGGCCTGGGTGCTCAGGATCTCCCGTCCCTCGCCATCGAGCCAATGACCGAAGTCGCAGCGGTGCGGATCGAGCTCGGGGGGTGGAGCGGCGGCAGGGTCGCGCAGATGGTATTCGAGTCGGGCGAACCAGTGGCGGTGGCATAGCTCGAAGCGCGCCATCTGCCGGCACAGGGGGTTGGCCAAGGTATCGCGCCAGCGCGCCCATTGCGGTGGTTGCTGCCAGCGCAGCGCCCAGTTGGTGAAGTCGGCTTGCGGCATGGGGTGGGCGATGCCATAGCCTTGGGCGACGTCGGCGCCCAGGCGCAGCAGGTATTCGCCGTGCTCCACCGTTTCCACCCCTTCGGCGACACAGTGCAGGTCGAAGGTGCGGGCGAGTTCGAGTACGGCCTCGACGATGCGGTAGTCGTCGGTTTCGTCGAGCAGGTGAATGACGAAGGTCTGGTCGATCTTGATTGCGTGCGCCGGCACGCGCTTGAGGTAGGCGAGCGAAGAGTAGCCGCTGCCGAAATCGTCGATCGACAGACGCACGCCCAGCGCCCGGCACTGCGTCATCAACTGTTCGATGCCTAGGCCGGCGTCGAGCGCGCTCGATTCGACGATCTCCAGCTCCAGCCGCTGCGGCGCGGCATCGGGGTAGCGCGCGAGCCGCTCTTCGAGCTGACGGGGGAAAGTCGGGTCGAGCAGTTGGCGCGGCGCGACGTTGACCGAGACGAGCCAGTCGCGTCCTTGGCGCGTCCAGTCGGTGAGCTGCGCCAGCGCCCGTTCGAGCACCCAGTTGCCGAGCCGCACGATCGCCTCGTCGTTCTCGATTGCCGGGATGAAGGCTCCGGGGGCAAGCAATCCTCGCGTGGGATGCCGCCAGCGCACCAGGGCTTCCGCGCCTTCGATGCGTCCGCTCGCCAGCTCCACGCGCGGCTGCAGGTAGAGCCGCAATTCTTCCCGTTCGATGCCCTCGATCACCGCCTGGCTCAGGGAGCGACGCGCCTGCTGCTCGCGGTCGAGCTGGGCGTCGAACCGGCAATAGCGGTTCTTGCCACTTTGCTTTGCCTGATAGAGGGCGAGATCGGCGTGGCGCAGCAGCACTTCGGGGTCGGCGTCGTCTTCGGGGTAGATGGTGACGCCGATGCTGGTGGTGAGCTGCAGCAGTTCGTCGCCGTACTTGATCGGCATGCGAGTGACGGAGAGCATGCGCTCCACGATCGGTTTCCAGTCCGAGGGCGAGGTGAGGTCGGTGATCACGGCGACGAACTCGTCGCCGCCGATGCGCGCGAGCGTGTCGGTCTCCCGCAGCGCCCCTTGCAGGCGCCGGGCAGTGAGGCGCAGCACGTCGTCGCCGACGTCGTGGCCGCAGCGGTCGTTGATCGGTTTGAAACCGTCCAGGTCGAGGTAGGCTACCGCTACTGCGGTGCCGTGGCGCCGGGCGGCGGCGAGCGCCTGCGCCAGGCGGTCGTTGAGGAGCACCCGGTTGGGCAGCCCCGTGAGTTCGTCGTGGTAGGCCAGGCGTTCGAGCATCTGCTGCTGCGCCTTGAGCGTGGTGATGTCCTGCATCGCCGCGACGTAGCGGATCGGTCGGCGCTGTTCATCGTACACGGTGGAAATGGTAAGCAGCGTCAGCAGCGGCTGGCCGGATTTGGTTTGATTCCACACTTCGCCGTGCCAACTTCCGCTGGCGCGCAGCGTGGCCCACATCGCGTCGTAGAAGGCCTGGTCGTGCCGGTGCGATCGCCACGGTGCGATGCGCGCGCCGATCACTTCCTCGCGCGAAAAACCGGTCATGCGCAGCAGGGCGTCGTTGACTTCCAGGATCATGAGATCGGTATCGGTGACCACCACGCCCTCGGCGAGGGCGTGGAAGACGCTGGCGGCGATGCGCTGGGATTCTTCCAGCTGCACGGCGTCGGTGACGTCGCGCACCAGCCCGGCGATGCGCCGGATGCGGGCGCTTTCCGCGTCGCTGTCGACGGCGCGGGCCCAAGTTTCGAGCCAGCGCCAGCCGCCGTCGGCGTGGCGGATGCGGTAGCGCAGGTCCACGTTGGGACGTGTGCGGTTGAGGTGTTCGACGACTGCCTGATGCACCCGTTCTCGATCCTCGGGATGGATCATCGCCACCCATTGCTCGAGCGGCACGTCGATCGGGCGCTCTCCCGGCAGACCTATGAGGCGCTGGAACCGGGGGCAGAACGTGGCGACGCGCCGCTCCACGTCCCACAGGATGCGGCCGAGCCCCGCTCCTTCGAGGGCGAGTTCGAGTTCTTCGGCGAGCTGCCGCGTCCGATGCTGGGCGCGTCTTAGCCGCAGATGGGCTGTCCCGAGCAGCGCGAGCAGCAGCCCCAGGCCGATGACAGCCCAGCCGAGCACTTCGCGGCGCGCTGCCTCGGTGCGCTGTAGCGCCTCCGTGCGCTCGGCGACGAGCTCCTCGAGCCGGTTCTGGTAGCGCTCCAGTTCGGTCTGCAGGAGACTTGCTCGCGTCTCGGGCAGGACCAGCGAGAGTAGGTAGGTGCGTCCGTCGATCTGCACCGGACTTGAGTAGACTTCGGTGGCGACGATCTGCCCCGAGGCGAGGCGGTGAGGAAAAACGAAGAAATTGCGCCGCTGACGGCGCGCTTCGTCCATCTCGCGCTGCACTTCATCGGGCGAGAGTTGGTTGATTTCACGAATCGTCATGCCGCCGAGCAGCCGCTCGACGGGATAGCCGTAGAAGGCGATCGCAGCCTCGTTCGCATCGAGGATGCGTCCGCCGTCCGGTGCGATGAGGAGCGCCGGTACGGTGTGTTGCCGCAGAGGGTCTGGCAGCTGCTGCGCCCAGACCGGGCGCAGCGCGAAGAGCATCGCCGGCAGGATCACGTATCGGACGAGGCAGCGGCGCAGCCGCGAGCACATCGCGTCCCGGGATGGCCTCAGGCGGCGGCTGGTCATCGTCCCCTCTCTCCCCATGCTTTTTTCCATTATAGGCGAGGGAGAACCGGGGTCGGCGTGCCCGAGTACCCTTGTACCAAAGATGTGGAGAGGGAGGTTACTCGCCGGTTGCGGTCTGTTTCGTCTCCTGGGAAGCCGCAGCGTTTGCGGCGGCCACGATCGGTTCGCCCTCGAATTCGCGGCTGCCGCCGAGCGCCTTGTAGAGTTGGGCCGCGGCCGAGAGCAGCTGCCGGCGGGTGGAGATCACCGCCTGCGAAGCCTGGTAAGCGTCGCGCTGCGCATCGAGCACTTCGAGGAAACTCGTGATGCCCTCGCGGTAGCGCGCCTCGGTGAGCGCGAGCCGCTGCTGCTGGGTGCGCTCGAGGGTGAGTTGCGCTTCGAGCTGACGGGCGATGCGCTCTCTGGCCGAGAGCAGGTCGGCTACCTCGCGGAAGGCCTGCTGGATGGTGCTCTCGTACTGCGCCACGGCGATGTTCTTGCGCACCACCGCGAGATCCAGGTTCGCCTGCGTGCGGCCGGCGTCGAAGATCGGCTGGGTGAGCATGGGCTGGAAGGTCCAGGCAGCGCTGCCTGCGTCGAAAAGCCCGCTGAAGGCGGCGCTGGCGGTGCCGAGCATGCCGGTGAGCGTGATGCGGGGGAAGAAGGCGGCGCGCGCTGCGCCGATGTTGGCGTTGGCGGCGATGAGCTGGCGCTCGGCGGCGCGCACGTCCGGGCGGCGCAGGAGCACTTCGGAGGGGACGTTGACGGCGAAATTGCCGATCAGGTCCTGCTCGCGCAGGCTGTGTCCTTGGGGCCAGTCGCTGCGGTCGGTACCGATCACCAGGCGTAGGTAGTTTTCGGCGGCCACGCGCTGCTGGTCGAGCTGCTCGACGGCCACACGCGCGGTCTCGTAGGAACCGCGTGCCTGCAGATAGTCGAGTTCGGAAGCGATGCCGACGTTGCGCCGCTCGCCGACCAGATTGAGCATGTCGGCACGTGTGCGCAGGGTCTCCTTGGCGAGCATGAGGCTCTCTTCGGCCTCCTTGAGGGAGAGGTAGGCGCTGGCTACGTCCGAGATCAGTGAGAGGCGGAAGGCGCGCTGCGCTTCGTCGGTGGCGAGGTACTGCTGGCGGGCGGCTTCGGTGAGGCTCGCCACCCGTCCCCAGAAGTCGAGCTCGAAGGAGAGGAGATTCGCACCGACGTCGTATTGGTGCTGCACCCTGGACTGACCCGTGGAGGAGAGGTCGTGCGGCACCCGCTGGGCGGCCTCGGAGGCGCTCGCCTCGATGTTGGGGAAGCGGTCGGCGCGCTGGATGCGGTAGAGCGCGCGCGCCTCTTCGACGCGGGCTACCGCCACGCGCAGGTCGCGGTTATTTTCGAGTGCGGCGGCGATGAGCGCCTGCATGCGCGGGTCGGGGAAGTATTCCTGCCAGGGCATGTCGGCGATGTCGCGTTCGCCTCGGGGGTCGACCGAGGCCGGCCACTGGTCGCTCACGGGGGGTTCGGGCCGGAAATAGTCGGGCATCATCGAGCAGCCGCCGGCGGCGAGCAGCAGCGCGAGCGCCAGAGGGGTGGAACGAAGCTTACGCATGTTGGGACTCCTGGGCGGCGTTCTCGCCCTTGGGCGGGAAGAGGCGGCGCACTACCACGAAAAAGACGGGGACGAGGAAGACGGCGAGCACGGTGGCGGCGAGCATGCCGCCAATCACGCCGGTCCCAATCGCGTGCCGGCTCTGGGCGCCGGCGCCGGTGGAAATGGCCAGCGGCAGCACCCCGACGATGAAGGCGATCGAGGTCATCAGGATAGGGCGGAAGCGCATGCGGGCGGCCTCCAGCGTGGCCTCCATCAGGTTCTTGCCGCTTTCGTGCAGTTCGCGGGCGAACTCGATGATGAGGATGGCGTTCTTCGCGGAGAGCCCGATGATGGCGACCAGGCCGACCTTGAAGTACACGTCGTTGGGCAGCCCGCGCCAGGTGACGGCCAGCAGCGAACCGAACACGCCGAGTGGCACCACCAGCATCACCGAGAACGGGATCGACCAGCTCTCGTAGAGCGCCGCCAGGCACAGGAAGACGACGATGAGCGAGATGGCGAAGAGCATCGGCGCCTGCGACCCGGAGAGGTTCTCCTCGAAGGAAGTGCCGGACCACTCGTAGCCGATGCCGGTGGGCAGCTGGGTGGCGATCGCGGACATCGCTTGCATTGCCTCGCCGCTCGATATGCCCGGAGCGGGTGAGCCGGTGAGTTTGAGCGAGGGGACGCCGTTGTAGCGATCGAGCCGCGGCGGACCGATCGTCCAGCGCGTCTTGACGAGCTCGGAGAGCTTGACCATCTTGCCGCCATCGTTGCGCACCGACACCTGCAGCATTTCCTCTGGGCTCATGCGTACCGGGGCGTCGGCCTGCAGCTGGACACGCAGGATGCGGCCCTGGCGCTCGAAGTCGTTGATATAGGCCACGCCGAACATCGCCTGCAGCGTCTGGTTGAGCACGGCGGACGATACGCCCAGCGTCTCGGCCTTGTCGCGGTCGATGTCGAGCATCAGTTGCGGCCCAGGGGGCATCCCTTCCAAGCGCACGTTGGTCAGACGAGGTTCCTGTGTTGCGAGCTGTAACGCCTGATCTTTGGCAGTGTTGAGCGCTTGGCGACCGAGTCCGGCGCGATCCTGCAGCCGGAAGTCGAATCCGCCGATCGCCGCCATCTCGGGAATGGCCGGCGGGTTGATCGAAAAGATGATCGCTTCCTTGAGCGGGAAGAAATGCCGGTTGGCCTTCTGGATCAGCGCCTGCGCCGACGATTCCGCGGCTTTGCGTTCGCTCCAGTCCTTGAGCCGCACGAAGATCAGACCGGCGTTTTGTCCGCGTCCGAGGAAGGAGAAACCGACGATGCCGATGGTGTTCTGCACTTCCGGTTGCGAGAGGAAGTACTGCTCGGCTTGCGAGACGATTTCCTGCGTGCGCTGCTGTGTGGCGCCGGAAGGCAGCTGCACCATGGTAATGAAATAGCCCTGGTCTTCTTCCGGCAGGAAGCTGCTCGGCAAGCGGGTGAACAGCCAGCCGGTGCACATAAGGATGATCGCATAGAGGATCATCAATCTCCAGGGGCGGGTGATGGCGTGGCGCACTGTGGCGACGTACCCCCGGGTCGTGGCGAGGAAACCCTGGTTGAACCAGCCGAAGAAGCCTTTTTCGCCATGACCCTCTTTGTGGGGTTTGAGCAGGGTGGCGCATAGCGCCGGGGTGAGGGTGAGCGCCATCAGCGCAGAGAAGAGCATGGAGAGCACAAGCGTGACCGAGAACTGGCGGTAGATCACGCCCACCGATCCCGGGAAGAAGGCCATGGGAATGAAGACCGAGGTGAGCACCAGCGTGATGCCGATGATGGCGCCCACGATCTGCGACATCGCCTTGTGCGCTGCCTCGCGTGGCGGGAGCTTGTCCTCGGCCATCACGCGCTCGACGTTTTCCACCACCACGATGGCGTCGTCGACCACGATGCCGATCGCCAGCACCATGGCGAAGAGCGTGAGCACGTTGATCGAGTAACCCAGCACCCACAGACCGACAGCGGCGCCCAGCAGCGACACCGGCACGACGATGGTGGGGATGATGGTGGCGCGCAGGTTGCCGAGGAAGAGGTACATCACGATGAAGACGAGGATCACCGCTTCGAACAGCGTCTTCACCACCTCGCGGATCGAGATCTCGATGAAGGGCGTGGTGTCGTAGGGGACGATCCAGTCGATGCCCGGCGGAAAATATTGGGCGAGATCCTCGAGTTGGGCGCGCACGCGCTGCGCCGTCTCCAGGGCGTTGTAGCCTGGCGCGAGCTTGATGCCGATGGCGGCGTTGGGCTGACCGTTGAGCCGCGCGAAGACTTCATAGCTCTGGGCGCCGAGTTCGACCCGGGCCACGTCCTTCACCCGCACGATGGAGCCGTCCGGCTTGGCACGCACGATGATTTCGCCGAATTCCTCGGGCGTTTTCAGGCGCCCGCGCGTGACCACCGTGGCGGCGAACTCCATCCCGGGTACCGACGGGGGCGCATTGACCTCGCCCACCGCCAGCAGCACGTTCTGCGCAGCCACCGCGTTGATGACGTCGCCGGGCGTTACCTGGTAGCTGTCGAGTTTTTCGGGGGCAACCCAGATGCGCATAGAATATTCGGCGCCGAAGAGCTCGGCATCGCCTACGCCGGGAACTCGCCGCAGCGGATCGAGGATGGTGGTGGAGGCGAAACTGGCGAGGTCGACGTTGTCGAGCGAATTGTCCGGCGAGAAGAGCGAGACGAACATCAGGTAGTTGCGCCGCATCTTCTTGACGGTGACGCCGAGCCGGCGCACTTCGTCGGGCAGGCGCGCTTCGACGCGTTTTATGCGGTTTTGCGCCTCGACCGAGGAGATGTCGAGGTTGGTGCCAGGCCAGAAGGTGAGGTTTATGGTCGCTCGCCCCAGTTCGGACTGGGAATCCATGTAGATGAGGTTCTCGATGCCGTTGAGCTCTTGCTCGATGAGGGCGACGACGGTCTGTTCGATCACCTCGGCCGATGCGCCGGGGTAGTTCGCGGAGATCGCCAGCGCGGGCGCGGCGACTTCGGGATACTGCGCAATCGGCAAGGAACGCAGCGCCAGGGCGCCGGCGAGGATGATGACGATGGCGATGACCCAAGAGAAGACTGGCCGGTCGATGAAGAAATTGACGGACATGGCTCAGACCCTCACTTGGCGCCGACCGCGGTGGGCGCGTCTTTGGGCTGCCAGGGCACAGGCTTGACCGGCGCGCCGGCGCGGACCTTGAGCAGCCCTTCGACGACCACCTTCTCGCCTTCCTGCAGGCCGTCGAGCACCACCCAGTCGGTGCCGCTCATGCCGCCGACCTTGATCGCGCGGGGCGCGACCGTGTTGTTGGCGTCGACCACCATGACGAAGTGCCCCTGCGGGTTGATCTGCACGGCGCGCTGGGGCACGGTGATCACCTTGTCCATCTGCATCTGCGGCAGGCGCACGCGCACAAACATGCCCGGCAGCAGCACGTGCTCGGGGTTCTTCGCCAGGGCGCGCATGAGCACGGCACCGGTGGCGGGGTCGACCGAGACGTCCTCGAAAAGGAGCTTGGCGGGGATGGGATAGGTCTTGCCGTTGTCGAGCACGATCTCCACGTTGCTGCGGTCGGCCTCTTTCCACTGGCCGGAGCGCAGCGCCTCGCGCAGCGCGAGCAGCTCGGAGCTGGGCTGGGTGAAATTGACGTAGATTGGGTCGATCTGCTCGATGGTGGCCAGATGCGTCGGCTCGCCTTTGCCCACCAGCGCTCCTTCGGTGACGAGCGAGCGGCCGATGCGCCCGGCGATGGGGGCAGGCACCCGGGTGTTTTCCAGATCGAGCGCGGCCTGGGCAAGCCGCGCTTCGGCCTGCTTCCAGGCGGCCTCGGCCGAGTCGAATTCCTGCTGGCTGATGGCGTTGATCTTCACCAGCGGGCGGTAGCGCTCCACCAGGAGCTTGGCCGTGGCAACGTCGGCTTTGGCGGCTTCATAGGCGCGTTGGTAGGTACGCGGCTCGATGCGGTAGAGCAGCTGCCCTTCCTTTACGTCGCTGCCTTCTTCGAAAAAGCGCTTTTCCAGGATGCCTTCGACGCGGGCGCGCACCTGAGCCGTGCGGTAGGCTTCGAGCCGGCCGGGGAGTTCGCGGCGCAGCACGGCGCTGCCGTAGCGGGCTTCGATCACCGCGACTTCGGGTGGAGGAGGGGCGGCCTGATTCTTGGCCGCGTCGGCGTCGTCGCGGTTGCAGGCGGCGGTCAACAGGACGAGGGCGGCGGCCAAGGCGAGCCGCAGAGGGGTGTTTGATTTCATGGGGTCGTGCTCCTGGGGGGCGACGGTGAATCGGTCGATTTTATCGGTTCTTCGGCGCGATAGGCGTGCAAAAAGAGAGAAACGATGCGGTCGGCCGTTTCCGGCTGCATGTCGTCGGGGCGCTGCGCTTCGTAGAGTCGCCGCGTGCGCTCGGCGCTGGTGAGCATCCCCACCAGCAATTCGGCCGCGAAGAGCGGGTCGTCATGGCGCAGCTGCCCTGCCTTCATCGCGCGCGCCAGAAGCGCGGCCAGATGCCGGATGGTCTCGCCCAAGCCGGCTTCGTAGATGGTGCGTGCCAGATCGGGAAAACGCGGCGCCTCGGCCACCAGCAAGCGATGCAGGGCGATGCACGGTTCGGCGAGTATCCGCTCGCGCAGCGCACAGGCGAAACGGCGCAGCGTGTCGGCAAGCGTCTCGGCTTCGTGCGGCGCCAGCGTGACGAGGATGCCCTCGCCCATCATTTCGGCGGCACGGGCGAAGAGTTTGTCCTTGCTCGGAAAGTAATGGTAAACCGTCTGCTTGGCCACGCCGGCGCGCCGGGCGATCTCGTCGAGCGAGGCGCGGTAGCCACGCTCGGCAAACACGTCTGCTGCCGCTTCGAGGATTTTTCGTCGGGTGTCGTCGCTCACGTGCTCGGGTTTGGGTTAGACTAGGCCGTCTAGTCTAATCCGATTCGGCGCCTCGGGCAAGCGAGGCGAGCGATCGGCGGCTATAGTGAAACAAAACGATAGGGGAAGACGATGCGAGTGACGTGGCGCTGGGCGGCGGCAGCGGTGTTCCTGTGGGCGGCGCTGGCCGGGCAGGGGGCCAGGGCACAGGAATATACGGGGTGCACCGACGCCAAGGGGCAGGCCGTGGCGGTACTCGAAGATCCCAAGGCCCGAAGGGTCTTCGAGACGCGCCTCGTCGGGGGTGTGCCGGTGATCGTGCACAATCCGCAGCTGCTGCCCGATCTGTGGCCCGCCGCTCGGCTCTTTCTCTTCGCCCACGAATGCGCCCGCATCCAGGCGGGTTATCTGCCTCCTGCGCCTCGAACGGTGGCGCAGGATCGTTCGCTCGATTGCCAGGCGGTGGAATGGCTGGTCCGCAACGGCCGGGTGCGGGCCGACGACATCGGTCTCATCGAGAAGGCGCTCAACGGCCTGCGCCGCAGCGACTGGCGCTACGTGGCCGAGGAGCCGCGCCGGGTGGAAGTGGCCGCCTGCTACCGGCGCATCGTCGAGTCGCTCGCCAGGGACGTGGAGGGGGTCAAGCGTGACTGGAGCCGCTGCGTGGAGGTGTGTGGCGAGCAGATGGGGGATTGCCGCGCTGCCGGCGGCCGGGTAGGGGAGACCACGGTGGATTGCATGCAGGTCTATCTCATCTGCGTGGATATCTGCAACCGGCGCTATCCTTGAATGGCTCCGCCGAGCCGGCGGACGAACGCTTCTGCCGGCTCGGGGCGGGCGAGGTGCCAGCCCTGCAGCAGGAGCTCGGGCCAGGCGGCAAGCGTCCGTTCCTGGGCTTCGTCTTCCACGCCTTCGGCGACCACCCGGCAGGAAAAGGCGGCGGCAGCCTCCACCATGGCATTGATGAGATGCCGCGCGCGGGCCTCGCCCGGGGCGCGCTGCACGAACGAGGGGTCGATCTTGATCTCGGTCACGGGCAGGCGGTCGAGGTAGTGCAGGCCGCAGAAACCCGTGCCGAAGTCGTCGAGCGACCAGCGAATGCCGGTGGCGGCCACGCGGCGCATGACGCGCTCGGCTTCTTCGAGATGATCGAGGGCGCTGCTCTCGGTGATCTCGAACACGAGCCTGTCTGCGGGATGACCGCTTTGCTGCAGGAGCTCGAGCACGCGTGCGGCGAAATGGGGATCGCGCAGGCCGAAGGGGGAGATGTTGACCGAGAGCGTCCCGTCCCAGCCGGTGGTGCGCCGCCAGCCCATGGCCTCGGTGAGCGCCGTGCCCACGATCCAGGAGCCGAGGGTGAAGATGAGCTCGCTTCGTTCGGCCACGGAGACGCATTCGAGCGGGGGGATGCGACCCAGGGTGGCGTGGCTGAAGCGCAGCAGCGCTTCGGCCCCGCACAGGCGATGTTGAAGGTCGAACTGGCCTTGGTAGTGGAGTTCGAGGACGTGCGATCCTTGGCCGGCGAGCGCCTCGCGCAGTCCTTCTTCGATGGCGCTGCGGCGCGCCAGCAGATCGGCGCTGAGGCTTTCGTAGACGCGTACGGCTGCGGGCTGGCGGCTGATGCGGGCCTGCTGCAAGGCCAGGGCCGCCGCGGCGAGGATCTCCTCGGCGTCCGCGAAATCGTCGGGGAAGACGGCGATGCCGGCAGCCGCGGTGAGCCGTTCTATGGGGTGACGCTCGGCAAAACGCACCCGGACTTCCTGCTCGAGGAGATGGGAGAGGGTGCGGGCGAGTTGCCAACCGAAGTTTCCGGCTTCGGTCGCGTCGGGCTGGGCGTCGGTGAGCACGGCGAATTCGTCGGCCTCGAGCCGGGCGAGCGTGTCGCAGGCGGTGAGCGTGTACTTCAACGTGCGGCCGATCTCCTTGAGGAGTTCATCTCCGGTGTGCGTGCCGTAGCGTTCGTTGACTTCGCTGAAACCGTCGAGGTCGAAAAGCACGAGGGCGAAGTTTTGTCCGGCGTTCTTGCCTTGCTCGAGCCGTAGGGCGATGCGCTCGAGCAGCAGGGAGCGATTGGCCAGGCCCGTGAGGGGGTCGTGGGTGAGCAGGTGCGAGAGGCGTTCGGTGATGCGACGCTGTTCGGTGAGGTCGAACTTGACGGCGATGTAGTGGGTGATCTGCCTTGCTTCGTCGAAGACCGGGGCGATGGTGGCGAATTCGGCGTATTCGCTGCCATCCTTGCGCCGGTTGATGAATTCGCCGCTCCAGCGGCGGCCGTTCTTCAGGTGGGTCCACAGGTCGAGGTAGGTTTCGCGCGGGGTCTTGCCGGATTGGAGGATGCGCGGATTCTTGCCCAGCACTTCGTCGGGGCGGTAGCCGGTGACTTCGGTGAAGGCGCGATTGACGTAGAGGATGGCGGGCTGGGTGTCGGTGATGACGAGCTGGGCTGGGCTGGCGTCGATGGCGACGTCGAGCTGGCGCAGGCGTTCCTGCTGGCGCGCGAGTGCAGCCATGGTCTGCGCGATCGCCTCGCCCAGGGCGCGAACTTCGGGGATGGCGCCGCCGAGCTCGGGCGGACGGTAGCCCCCGGGTGAGGCGACCGCTCGCAGGGCGCGGGTGAGGGTTTCGAGAGGGCGGGCGCCGCGATAGTGGATATAGAGCCCGAGGAGCAGCATCACGACTACCGGCAGGGCGGCGTGCCAGGCCAGAGCGCGGCGGTGCTCGGCGAGGCGCTGCGCGAGGAGCGTGTGGAAATCGTAGGAGAGGATCAGCCAGCCGAGCGGCGTTCCCGGGGCCGTGTCCGCGGTTTCGGGCAGCATCCAAGGGACTGCCAGGAGCATCGCATCGCCTTGGATCTGCCAGCGCAAGGCATCCAGCGCAGGCGGCGGAAGCGGCAGGGAAAGGCTTGGCAGGACGTCGGGCAGGCTCAGCCCTTCCCAGTCCCGGCGATGGGCGGCGAGGATGCGACCCTGTCCATCGGTGAGCAGGGTGGCACGGTGCCCGGGGGATGTGGCCTGGAATTCGATGTCGGCGCGCACTTCGTCGGGGCGCTCGCTCCAGCGGCGTTCGGCGGCGCGCACGAGGGTGGCGGCGATCCCCAGCAGATGCTCTTGCGCGTCGGCCAGCGTGCGTTCGCGGGCGTTGCGCCAGGCGAGCCAGCTCTCGGCCGCGAGCACGATCAGAATCAGCCCGAGAAAGAGGGCGGCGAGGCGCAGGGCGAGGGAGAGGCGAAAAGGGGGCTGCATCGGCGTCGTTCCTGCATCACGGCGAGGGGTGGGGGAGGAAACGGGCCGAGGCCGGAACCGGCGGAGCTGCCGCATGGAGCAGCCCGGCGCGCTGCAGCAGCCCCGCGATCGTGGCGACGGAGTCGGCGAGCATGCGTTCGAGCCAGTCTCGCTGCTGCGTGAGCGGCGGGAAGACGAGGCCGACGAAGGGGGTGAAGGCCTCTTCGGGCGCCAGGCCGAAGCGCTGGGTGAGGCGGTAGCGCGCGTCGATCGCGTTGTCGCGCATCCACTCGAGGCCGAGGAAGTGGGCCCGTACGAGGCGTTCGATCGCTTTCCCGTGCGTGTGCAGAACGGCGCTGCGCACGGCCAGGACGTCGAGCACGACCGGCGGCAGGGCGGAGGAATCGAAGCATGAGACGGCCCCCAGGCGGCGCAGGCGCTCGACGTAGGGCTGGTAGGTCACGGCGAGGTCGAATTCGTGCCGCGCCCAGGGTTCCAGCTGGCGCGGCGGCGAATAGGGAATACGCTGCAGGTGCCGGGGATCGAGCCCGAGGTGCTCGCACCAGGCTTGCAACAGGACCCGGCCGGGGCCGAGGCGCTCCACGGCCACGCGGGCGCCGCGCCAGCCAGAGGCATCGCGGCAGGGGCCGCGTGCCATGACGTGGTCGGCGCCGGCCGAGACGTCGAGAATGCACACGACCGTCAGATCCAGACCCTGCGCCCGGCCGAGGAGGACTTCGTCGAGCGTGAGCATGGCCGCTTCCACCCGCCCGAGGCGCAGGAGCTGCAGCTGCGCTTCGGCGTCCGCCACTTCGACGAGCTGCAGGCCGGCCGCTTCGCCGGGGGCAGCGTCGACATAGAGGCGCAGCGGCTCGTAGCCCGCCCAGAGATGGTAGGAGACGCGCAGGGGCGGTTCGGGCGTACAGCCGCCGATCCCAGCGGCGGCGAGTGCCCCCGCACCGAGGGTGCCGAGCCAGCGGCGACGGGCGCGGTCGAAGGGCAGTTTCACGAGCAGACCCCGGCTTCCAGCCGCTTGTTTCCCGTGGGAGGCAAGGCGACCTGGTTGCGGCCTTCACGCTTGGCGCGGTACATGGCTTCGTCGACCCGGCTGAGGCTCTCGTCGAGCGGGGCGTCCGGCTCGAGGGGCGCGACCCCGATCGATACCGTTCCGCTCAAGATCTTGCCGGATTCGTCGAGCGGTATTTGCGTTTGTGCCCACGCCTGGCGCACGCGTTCGGCCACCTTGACGGCGGTGTCGAGCGAGGTATCCGGCAGGATGGCGATGAATTCCTCGCCGCCATAGCGAGCGATGAAGTCGGTGGGGCGCAGGTTGTGGCGCAGCACGCGGGCGAAGGCTTGCAGCATGCGGTCGCCCACGGCGTGCCCGTAGGTGTCGTTGACCTTCTTGAAGTGGTCCAGGTCGAACATGAGGAGCGCCGCCGGCCGCTTGTGGCGCTGCGCCGCCGATTGGGCTTCCTGTAGGCGCTGTTCGAGGTGGCCGCGGTTGGCCAGGCCCGTGAGCGGATCGTAGGCCGCGAGGCGGCGCAGTTCTTCGAGCAGACGCATTTCCTCGGTGATGTCGTGGAAGGCGACGACGGCGCCCATCACGCGGTCGTGCTCGACGCGGGGGCTGGCGGAGACGTGCACCGGCACCGGCAGGCCGTCGCGCCGCCAGAAGACGTCGTCCTGGCGCACCTTCTGCCCCGCCTCGAGCGCGCGGTGCAAGGGGCAGTGCTCGGCCGGATAGGGCTGCCCATCCGGCCGCCGCGCGTGAAAGAGCTCGTGCGGATCCTTACCCAAGACTTCTTCCGGCCGGAAACCGAGCACTTCGGAGGCGGCGCGGTTGAAGAAGATGCAGCGGCCCTGTGCGTCGGTGCCGTAGATGGCTTCATCCACGGTCTCGAGGATGGTCTGGGTCTCGGCGAGCGCCGAGGCGAGGCGGGCACGCTGGTGCTCGAGCTGGCGCCGGGTGTGCCACAGGCGCAGCGTGAGCAAGGCGAGCAGAACGGCCGAGAGGGCAAGCAGCACGAGCGGCAGGGCGTACTGGTGCAGCACGTCGCGCAATTCCACCTCCACGTGTTCGAACGGCGGCACGCGAAGCCGCTGGGCGAGGCGTTCCACGCCGGCGTAGTCGGCCGGGACGGTGAATCCGCCGATGCCTGCGGCGGTGAAGCGGGGGTCGGGGATGGCATCTAGCCGGTCGGTGAGCTCGTAGAGGGCGAGCGCGACCTTGCGGGCGACCTCGGGCGAGACGTGGGGCAGGACGACGAATGCCCATTCGGGATAGAGCGCGGTGGTGATCTTGTAGGGAAAACCTGGCGGATGCCATTCGCCGAGCACCATGAGGCGAGCTTCGTCCTCGGGCGAGAGCCGCCCCTCGCGCTCGAGCGCTTCGAGAAGGCCCGTGCGCACGAATCCGGCCTCGCCCTTGCCTTCGAGCAGGGCTTGGACGACAGCGTCGTGATTTCCTTGGGGCAGGAGCGTGACGTCTTGGGGCACGCGCACGCCCTGCTCGAGCAGCCACGCGGCCTGGGCTAGATAGCCCCCGAGCCCTTTGCCTCCTGCAATGAGGACGCGTTTGCCTTTGAGATCCTCAGGGCGCCGAACGGGACCGTCGCGGCGCACCAGGATCACTCCGCCCATGGCCGATGTCTTGACGCCGTGCTCGACCGTGATGAGCGTGGCAATGGGGCCGGAGAAGGCGTGGCGGTGCTTTTCCTGGATGTAATGGACGGGGTTGGTGAAGAGGAAATCGATGCGGCGGGCGGCGATCTCGCGATCGGGCGCCTCGGGCGTGAGGACTTCGAGGGTGACCGGTTCGGCGAGCGCTTGCGAGAGTTCGTCGGCAAGCGGCTGCCATTGGCGCTGGAGGGTCTCGGTGGGACGGTGGCCGAAGACGCCCAGGTGGTACTCCGCGCGTGCCGCGGCGACGAGGGCAAGCGAGAGGACGAGCAAGGTGAGCAGCTGCCGCGCCGTCCGCGTCGGGCCGCTGGCGCTGCCTCGGGGCCGGCCATGCCGCGGCGCGGCGCGGGCGGCACGGCGAAAGATCAGGGGAAGAAAACACATGCGAATGAGCCGCTCGCCTGGGCGCGGGATGCACCGTCACCCTCATTATAGGGGAAGCATAGGGCGGATGGCGTCAACGGAGGAAGGGGGCGCGCATCTGCGCCCAGGCGCGCTCCTCGGGCACGATCATCGCATCGAGATCGGCCGGCGTGGCCGCCTCGTCCTCGACCCACTGTCGCAGGCGCAGGCCGCCGTCGATGAGATCGATCGCCAGGCGTTCGTATTCGTACTCGTAGGGGTTGGCATGCCATAGCGGCCGATCCGGTTCGATCCGGCGCAGCGCCTTGAGCGCGAGCGCGACCAGCCGCCAGGGGCGGAAACGGCGGGGATCGTAGTGCGCCGGGTCTTCCACGTGGATCATGATCCCGCCGCAGCGCTTTCCCGCGTGCTTGTGGAAAGTCGGCTCGAAGAAAAAGGGGCGCAGGCGGCAGCCTTCCAGCCAGTGCGGGGCGAGCGTTTCCATTTCTGCGAGCAGCCGCCAGGGATCGATCCAGGGGGCGCCAAACCCTTCCAAGGGACGGGTGGTGCCGCGCCCTTCGGAGAGCGTGGTGCCCTCGATGAGCACGGTACCGGGATAGCAGCGCGCCATCCAGGGGGTGGGGGCGTTGGGGCTGGGGTTGATCCAGGTGCGCTCGCCCAGCGGCCAGCCGTAGCCGGGGGCGGCGTCCGGGTCCCAGCCTTCGAGCGATACCACGCGATAGTCGAGGTCGAGCCCTAGGGTGGCGATGAACCAGCGCCCGGCCTCGCCCAACGTCAGGCCGTGGCGCATGGGAAGGCTCCCGGCGCCGACGAAGCTCTCCCAGCCCGGCTGCAGCAGCCCCCCCTCGACGCCGCGCCCGAGCGGATTGGGCCGATCGAGCACCCACACGCTCTTGCCGTGCGCGGCGGCTGCTTCCAGTACGTAGCGCAGGGTGGTGAGATAGGTGTAGACGCGGCAGCCGAGATCCTGCAAATCGACCAGTAGCACGTCGAAGGTGTCCATCATCGCCGGGGTGGGGCGGCGCACCGCGCCGTAGAGGCTGAAGACGGGAATGCCCAGGCGCGCGTCGAACTCGTCGGGCGACTCGACCATGTTGTCCTGCTTGTCGCCGCGCGCGCCGTGCTGCGGGCCAAACAGCGCGGTGAGCCGCACCTCCGGCAGCGCCGCGAGTGCGTCGGCCGCGTGCATCAGCTCGCGCGTGACGGAAGCCGGGTGCGCCAGGAGTGCCACGCGCCGACCGGCGAGAGGGCGGCGCAGTTCGGGTTCTGCGAGGAGGCGGTCGAGACCGAAGCGGATCATGGTGGACGTTCCTGCTGCTAAAATGAACGATTTTCCCAGAAAAGACGGACATGGGCGACGCATTGGCAGAACGACTGGCGCAGGAGGTGGCACGGCGGCGTACCTTCGGTATCATCGCGCACCCGGACGCGGGCAAGACCACCCTCACCGAGAAGCTGCTCCTCTTTGGCGGAGCGATTCAACTGGCCGGTACCGTGAAGGCGCGCAAGTCGGCGCGGCACGCCACCTCCGACTGGATGGAAGTGGAGAAACAGCGCGGCATCTCGGTGACTTCCTCCGTGATGCAGTTCGAGTACGACGGGCATGTGATCAACCTGCTCGACACCCCCGGTCACCAGGATTTCTCCGAGGATACCTACCGCGTGCTCACCGCGGTCGACTGCGCCGTGATGGTGATCGACGCGGCCAAGGGGGTGGAGGCGCAGACGATCAAGCTGCTGGAAGTGTGCCGCCTGCGTGACACGCCCATCATCACCTTCATCAACAAGATGGACCGCGAGGTACGCGAGCCCTTCGAGCTGCTCGACGAGATCGAGTCGGTGCTCAAAATCGACTGTGCCCCCATCACCTGGCCCATCGGCAGCGGCAAGGCTTTTCGCGGGGTGTATCACCTGCTGCACGACCGTACGCTCGTGTTTCGCCCGGGCGAGGAGAAGCGCGTCGAGGCCGAGGTGATCGCAGGGCTCGCCAATCCCGAGCTCGATGCGCGCTTTCCCGCCGAAGTGGGGGCGATGCGCGAGGCGGTGGCGCTCGCGCGCGAGGCGCTCTCACCCTTCGCCCTGGGCGAATTCCTTGCCGGGCGACAGACGCCGGTTTTCTTCGGCTCGGCGATCAACAATTTCGGGGTGCAGGAGATCCTGCAGGCGCTCATCGACTGGGCCCCGCCGCCGCAGCCGCGCGACGCCGGCGTGCGTCTGGTCCTGCCCAGCGAG
This sequence comes from Tepidiphilus sp. HLB4, assembly GCF_054823945.1. Classification (NCBI taxonomy): domain Bacteria; kingdom Pseudomonadati; phylum Pseudomonadota; class Hydrogenophilia; order Hydrogenophilales; family Hydrogenophilaceae; genus Tepidiphilus; species Tepidiphilus sp. HLB4. The sequence goes on from NZ_JSYB01000037.1 coordinate 18,796, forward strand.
GAGAAATTCTCCGGCTTCGTGTTCAAGATCCAGGCGAACATGGATCCGAAGCACCGCGACCGCATCGCCTTCTTCCGCGTCTGCTCCGGTCGCTACAGCAACGGCATGAAAGCCTGGCACGTGCGCGCCGGGCGCGAGATGCGCCTTGCCAACGCCATCACCTTCATGGCCAACGAGCGCGCGATCCAGGAAGAGGCTTTCGCCGGAGACATCATCGGCATCCACAACCACGGTCAGCTGCAGATCGGCGACACCCTCACCGAGGGCGAGAAGCTCGGCTTCACCGGCATCCCCTACTTCGCGCCGGAGCTCTTCCGCATGGCGCGGCTGCGCGATCCGCTCAAAGCCAAGCAGCTGCACAAGGGCTTGAAGGAACTGGGCGAGGAAGGGGCGATCCAGGTGTTCGAGCTCGAGGGCGGTCAGCTCCTGCTCGGGGCGGTCGGGGTGCTGCAGTTCGAGATCGTGGCCGAGCGGCTGCGCAGCGAATACGGCGTGGAGGCGATCTTCGAGCCGGCGGAGATCCACACCGCCCGCTGGCTGGTCTATCCGGACGAGGCCACGCGCGCGCGCTTCGAGCGCGAGCAGGCCCTGCGCCTTGCGCGCGACATCGACGGCAATCCGGTGTATCTGGCCTCCTCGCGCTACAACCTGGAGGTGACGATGGAGAAGTACCCGACGGTGCAGTTTCGCGCCACACGCGAGCACCGCCAGGTCTTCGGCTGAAGCGCCGCCCCGCATGGGTGCAGGGCGGCGCCGGCCATCACTTCATGCGTTCGATTTCGGCAAAGCCGCTGCCGCCTACTTTGTAGAGGACGTAGTCGCCCGGCACGTCGCCGTGCGCGTCGAATTCCTGATCCCCCGCGGCGCCTTTGTAATCGATGTCCTTGCCTTCGGCGATCAGTTTCTTCGCCTTGGCCCATTCGCCCGGCAGGATGGGTTCGCCCGGGGCGGTGGCGACTTCACGCAGCGCCTGGGGCAGTTTCGCCTTGTCGCCGCCGGCCTTCTCGATCGCCAGCGCCATGAGGAAGGCGGCGTCGTAGCTCGTGGCGGCGAAGGTTCCGTTGGGGTCGCCGCCGGCGGCCTTGAAGTCTTTGCTGAACTTCTCGAACCCGGTGCCCGTTGCCCCGGCCGGAGCCGAGACGAGAAGGGTCTTGAGATTGTCCGGGCCCAGGGTCTTGACCATGCCCTCGTCGCGCATGCCGTCGGCGCCGACGAAATTCTTGAAAAACCCGTTCTCGATCGCCTGGCGCAGGATGGTGAGCCCGGAGGAGTTGCCGTAGGCGAAGACCACCAGCGTGTCGGCTCCGCCCTTGGCGAGTTCGGCCAGATCCGAGCGGTACGAGGCTTTCTTGTCTTCATGCGCCCGGCTGGCGGTGACGGTGCCGCCCTGTTTCTTGAATTCGTCGGTGAAGGCTTCGGCCAGCCCCAGGCCGTAGTCGTTGTTGAGATAGGTGATGGCCACCTTGTCGATGCCGCGGGCCTTGATCGTGCGCGCGAGCGCCCGGCCTTGGTAGTCGTCGGACGGCACGGTGCGGAAGACGAGATCTTTGTCATCCAGCGTGCTGATCTTGGGCGAGGTTCCCGAGGAGGTGATGAGGAGCACGCCGGCCGGCACGCTCACGGAATTGGCCACCGCGATCACCGGCCCGGAGCAGGAGGGGCCGACGATGCCGATCACACCGTTGACGTTCACCGCCTTGGTGGCGGCGTCGGTGGCGAGCTGCGGGTTGCAGCCGGAATCGTAGACTTGAGGGTCGAGCTTGCCGCCGTTGCCGATACCGCCCTGGGCGTTGACCTGCTCGGCGGCGAACTTCATCGACTGCACCATCGTCGGCGCCATGCCGGCGATCGGCCCGGTGATGGCCACGAGATAAGCCACCTTGACGTTCTGCGCCATGGCCGGGGCGCTTGCGATCGCCCCGCCGAGGGCAAGGACGCTGAGCGAGGCGAGGATTTTCTTCTTCATGGTCGGTCTCCTTCGGGTGAGGTTTCGAGGGGGTAGTCGTTGGAGTTTAGCGCGGGGAAGGAGGAAGGGAAGCGGTGCGCTGCCCGCTTTCTTCCGGCAACAATCCTTCGGGGCGGAAACGCAGGATGAGCTGCAGCATCAGGCCGATGAGGAAGACTCGGATGTACTTGGCCTGGGTGGCGACCTCGGCGGGGAGCTGGTCGGTGATGAATTCCGACATGGACCAGATGAGCCAGACGATGATCGCCCCCAGAATGGCGCCGCGGTTGTTGCCCGAGCCGCCCAGGATCAGCATGATCCATACGAGGAAGGTGGCGATCATGGGGTCGATGGCCTCGGGCGTGATCGCGCGCATGAAGTGCACGTAGAGCGCTCCGGCCAGGCCCATCACCGCCGCGCCCAGCACGAAGGCTTCGAGGCGCCGCTTCTCGACGTTCTTACCCATGGCGGCGGCGGCCTGCTCGTTGTCGCGGATCGCCTTCATCATCCGCCCCCAAGGCGCGGCGAGCTGGCGCTCCAGGGCCCAATAAACGAGGAGCAGCACGGCGATCACCAGGGCGAAGTAGGCGAACTGCGACAGCGAGTAGTCGAAGCCGCCGAAGGGGCGGGGCACCCCGGTGATGCCGCGCGCCCCGCCGGAGAGCCCTTCCTCGGTGCGCAGCACCAGCCGGATCACCTCGGCCACGCCGATGGTGGCGATCGCCAGGTAATCGGAACGGAAACGCAGGCAGATGCGCCCGATCGGCCAGGCGATGAGGGCGGCACCGGCCATGGCGCCGAGCCAGCCGACGAGCACGGGGAGTTCCCAGCCCATGATGCGCTCGGGCGAGGGCGGGGCGGTGAGGAGCGCCGAGAGGTAGGCGCCCACGGCGAAGAAGCCGGCGATGCCGGCGTTGAAGAGCCCCGTGACGCCCCACTGGATGTTCAGCCCCAGGGCGAGCACCCCGTAGATGCCGATCATGGCGCCCATGAAGGTGGCGTAATTGATGAGGCCGATCGAGGCCATGGCGTTGCTCCTTACAGCACTTTGCCCTTGAAGATGCCCTGCGGCCGCAGCAGCAGGATGGCGAGCAGGATGACGAAGGCGGTGGCCGATTTGTAGGGGCTGGGCACGACGAGCACCGAGAGCTCCTCGGCAAGACCGATCACCAGGCCGCCCACCACCGCCCCTTCCACGCGCCCCACGCCGCCCAGCACCGCGGCGGCGAACATCGACAGCATCGCCGACCAGCCCATCATGGTGGTGAGTTCGGTGTTGATGCCCAGGCAAAAGCCCGAGGCGGCCGCGAGCGCGCCGACGATGAACCAGGTGAGCCGCGTGACCCGGTCGTTGTCGACGCCGCACAGGCGCGCCAGATCGGGGTTGTCCGACATTGCCCGCATCGCCTTGCCCCACTTGCTGTAGCGCAGGAAGGCGAGCAGTACCGCCACCAGCGCGAGCGTGAGCGCGAGCGTGGCGATCTCGCGCGGGCGCAGCATCAGGGGGCCGAAGGCTTGGGCCCGGGCGATGCCGCTGCCGTAGGCGAGCGGATCCACACCCCAGACGACCTGGACGATGGAGCGCAGCATCATGCCGATGCCGAGCGAGGCGATCACGGTGAGGATCTTGGGCCGGGATTCGAGATGGCGGTAGAAGAGGCGGTGAATGCCATAGGCAAGGAGCGCCGTGAGGACCATCGCCACCGGCAGCGCCGCCCAGGGCATGAGTCCGAGCAGCGTCGTCGCGCCCAGGGCGAGATAGGCTCCGCTGGTGGCGAGATCGCCATGGGCGAAATGGCCGAAGCGCAGGATGCCGAAGATGAGCGTGATGCCGATCGCCCCGAGTGCATAGACCGAGCCGGTCACGATGCCGGGAACGACGTAGAAGTTGAGGAATTCCATCATGGTCGGCCCTTCATCCGCCGAGGAACATCTGGGCGATTTCGGGATCTTCGAGAAGCTCGCGGCCGCTGCCTTCGTGACGATTGGCGCCGGTGGCGAGCACGTAGCCGCGGTCGCAGAAGGCGAGCGCCTGTTTGGCGTGCTGCTCCACCAGCAGGATCGACACGCCCGAGTCGCGCACGTCGCGGCAGATTTGAAAGATCTGCTGCATGTACTTGGGGGAGAGCCCGGCGGTGGGCTCGTCGAGCAGCAAGAGCTTGGGCTCGAGCATGAGGGCGCGGCCCATGGCCACCATCTGGCGCTGCCCGCCGGAGAGGTCGCCGGCGAGGGCGTGGCGCTTGGCCTTCAGGTCGGGGAAGAGGGCGTAGATGCGATCGAAGGCCGCGCTCAGATCACCCTTGGAGAGGAAAGCCCCCATTTCGAGGTTCTCATGCACCGTCATCTCGCGAAAGACGTTGTCGACCTGCGGCACGTAGGAGATGCCGCGGCGCACGATACGATCCGGGCTCCAGCCGGTGATGTCCTCGCCGTCGAAGACGATGGCGCCGCTGCGGATGCGCACCAGCCCGAACACCGCCTTCATCGCCGTCGACTTGCCCGCGCCGTTGGGGCCGACGATGACCACGATTTCCTGCGGCATCACCGCGAGCGAGACGCCCTGCAGGATGTCGGCATCGCCATAGCCACCGCGCACCTGGTGCATGACGAGGATGGGCTGGGGGCGGTCGCGGGCCGTGGTCGCATTCATGCGGCATCCTCCGTCACCGTCTCGCCCAGATAGGCTTCGAGCACGCGGGGGTCGTTGCGCACGTCGAGGAAATCTCCTTGGGTGAGCACTTTGCCTTCGGCCATGCAGACGACGGGATGGCAGAGTTTGGCGATCATCTCCATGTCGTGTTCGATGAGGATGAAGGTGTAGCCCCATTCCCGGTTGAGGATCTGGATCTTCTCTTCGAGCTTGCGCAGCAGCGTACGATTCACCCCCGCGGCGGGTTCGTCGAGCAGCACCAGCTTGGCGTCGGTCATCATGGTGCGCCCGAGTTCCAGCAGTTTCTTCTGTCCGCCAGAGAGATGTCCGGCACGCTCGTTGGCCACGTGGGTGAGTTCGAGAAAGGCAAGGACTTCGATCGCTTTTTGCCGCACCTCCTCTTCGACGCGGCGCACCTTGCCCCATTCGAACCAGTTGGCGAAGAGGTTCTCGCCCGGTTGGTGCGGCGGCACCACCATGAGGTTTTCCAGCACGCTCAGACGGTGGAATTCGTGCGGGATCTGGAAGGTGCGCACCAGCCCTTTGTGGAAACGCTCGTCGGTGCGCAGCCGCGTGATGTCCTCGCCCAGGAAACGGATGGTGCCGGCCGTGGGCGTATAGGCGCCGGCGATCACGTTGAAGAGCGTCGTCTTGCCCGCGCCGTTGGGACCGATGAGCCCGAGCACCTGCCCTTCCTCGACGCCGAGCGTGACGCCGTCGACGGCACGAAAGCCGCCGAAGGCCATCACGATGCCTTCCAGTTCGAGCATCGCCACCCTCGTCCCTCCCAGGATCCCGATCTTGGCGGGGCAGGATAGCGGAAAAACCACCCCCTGCAAACTAGGGTTTACCTGGGGTGGGGCGGTACAATCGCCGCCGATGGAAGAGCGCAACCAGACGTTCCGGGCGAAGGATGGCAGCGTGGCCTTGCGCACCTGGCGCGATCGCCTGCGCCAGGTGCTGGCGTTCGAAGCCGGCGGTCTGCTGCTCATCACGCCGCCTTTTTCTTGGGCAAGCGGCGCGCCGGTACTCGATTCCTTGGGTTTACTCGCGCTCCTTGCGCTCATCGCCGCGCTGTGGAACGCCTGCTACAACACGGTGTTCGACCGGCTGGAGGCGCGTCTGGCGGGCCGCCGTGCCGACCTGCGCCCCCCTTCGTGGCGCATCGTGCACGCGCTCGGGTTCGAGGGCGGGCTCCTGTTCCTCACCTTGCCGGTGATCGTCGCCTGGACCGGCCTGGGGTGGCTGGAGGCGCTCGTGGCCGATCTGGGGCTCGCGCTCGCCTATACCGTTTATGCCTACGTCTTCAACTGGTGCTACGACCGGCTCTTTCCCATCGGTCCGGATCAAGAGGAATGATGCAGCGTTTCACGGACGTCGATCTTTCGGCCTGGACTACCCTCGGGGTGCCCGCCCGGGCGCGCGAACTGCTCGTGCTGGAAGAAGAAGCCGATCTCGCCCGCTGGCGCGAGCGGCGCGCAGCCGCGCCGATGCCGGAGCTGGTGCTGGGCGGGGGCAGCAACGTCGTCTTTCTCGAAGACTTCGCCGGACGGGTGGTGCGCCTGGCTACCCGCGGGCGCGAACTGCTGGCGGAAGACGACGCGGCCCGGCTCGTACGCGCGGCCGCCGGGGAGCCGTGGGACGGGTTCGTGCGCTGGTGCGTGGCGCAGGGCTGGGGCGGGCTGGAGAACCTCGCCGCCATTCCCGGCAGCGTGGGGGCAGTGCCGGTGCAAAACGTCGGCGCCTACGGGCTGGAGGTGGGCGAGCGCATCGCCTGGGTCGAAGGGGTGGAGCGCGACACGGGGCTGGCGTGGCGGCTGCCGGCCGCCGAGTGCGGTTTCGGCTACCGCACGAGCCGCTTCAAGGCGCGGGAGTCTGCTTCCCTGGTGATCACGGCGGTGACCTTCCGCCTGCCGCGGAACGAGCCGCCGCGGCTCGACTATCCCGATTTGCAGCGCCGCTTCGCCGGCCTGGGGCAAGACGTCTCGCCCGCCGAAGTGTACGCGGCGGTGGCCGAGATCCGGGCGCGCAAACTGCCCGATCCCCGCGTGCAGGGCAACGTCGGCAGTTTCTTCAAGAACCCGGTGGTATCGCCCGAGGTGGCCGAACGCCTGGCGGCGCACCATCCCGAGCTGCCGCGCCACGCCTTGCCGGATGGGCGCGTCAAGCTCGCCGCAGGCTGGATGATCGAGCGCTGCGGCCTCAAAGGGGTGCGCGAAGGGGGCGCGGCGGTGCATGAGCGCCAGGCGCTGGTGCTGTGCAACGCGGGGGGAGCGAAAGGAGCGGATTTCCTCGCGCTCGCGCGCCGCGTGCGCGAAACGGTGGCCGAGCGTTTCGGTGTGCGGCTGGAGGTGGAACCGGTGCTCGTGGGCTGCGAAGGGGTGGTGCAGCCGCTGGCGTAGCCGTTTTCCTCCGCCGGTTGGGCGGCGAGGCCGACGGTGCAGGGCGGGTCAGATGCCCCAGACGACCGGTTTCTTCTCGGCGAGCGCGCGCTTCATCATCTGCAGCAGCGGCCAGGCACGGCGGTGGAATTCCACCGGCACTTCCTTGCCTTCTTCCTTGGCCTTTTCTTCTTCGGCTTCGTCCAGCCCCGGGTGCGCCCGGCGGTCGGCCTCGATCGCGGCTTCGAGCGTGGCGATGGCCTGCGGCAGCGCTTCGGGTGTGAGGATGCCGCGCTCGACGTCCTTGCCCAGCAGCCGCAGGATGGGCTCGGCGTGCTTGCGGTACATGACGATGTCGGCATCGGCGTCGGATTTGAAGGTGACGAGCATGGCGAATCCTCCTTACGCTTCCCGCACGGCGTAGATGCCGTCGGCGTTGCGCCAGTATCCTTTATAGTCCATGCCGTAGCCGAAGACGTAGCGGTCGGGGATCTCCAGGCCGGTGAAATGCGCCCGCATGCCGGGATAGGCCTTGCGTTCGTGCAGTTTGTGGCACAGCACCGCGAGATAGACGTCCTCGGCGCCTTCGTCGCGCAGGCGCTGCATCACCGCGGCGAGCGTGTAGCCTTCGTCGAGGATGTCGTCGAGCACGAGCACGGGTCGCCCTTCGATGGGGGCGGTGGGTTCGACGCGCCACTCCAGCCGGCTGCCGGCGGTGGTGTCATGGTAGCGCGTGGCGTGCAGATAGGCGACTTCCAGCGGAAAGCGCAGCCGCGGCAGGATCTGGCCAGCGAAGACGACGGCGCCTTTCATGACCACATACACGAGCGGGTCGCGCTCGGCGAGCGCTTCCGTGATCTCGGCGGCGACGCGGTCGATGGCGCGCTGCACCTCGGCGGAATCGGCGATGCATTCGGCTTCGGCGAGTACGCGGCGCATGGCTTCGACTTTGGGGTTCATCGTGACGTTCTCGTGACGAAAAGGTGAAATTATCGCGGATTTTGCGCCAGCGCGAAGTCGTAATCGACGATGAGCGGGGCGTGATCGGAGAATCGCTCGTCTTTGTAGACCCAGGCGGCGCGGGCCGTGGCGGCGATGCCGGGCGTGGCGATCTGGTAGTCGATGCGCCAGCCCACGTTCTTCTCCCAGGCGCGGCCGCGGTTGGACCACCAGGTGTAGCCTTCTTCCGTGGCCTCGGGGTAGAGGCGGCGATAGACGTCGACCCAGCCCAGTTCGTCGAACACGCGCGTGAGCCAGGCGCGTTCTTCGGGGAGAAACCCGGAGTGTTTCTGGTTGCTGCGCCAGTTCTTGAGATCCTTCTCGGTGTGGGCGATGTTCCAGTCGCCGCAGATCACCACCTCGCGGCCGCAGTGGCGCAGCTCGCGCAGCTTGGGAAAGAACGCCTCCATGAAGCGGAACTTGGACGCCTGCCGCTCGGGGCCGGCCGAGCCGGAGGGCAGATAGAGCGAGACCACGGAGAGACCGGGATAGATCGCCTCGAGATAGCGCCCTTCGGCGTCGAACTCGGGCTCGCCGATGCCGGCGACGAGTTCGAGCGGAGGCTGGCGCAGGTAGAGGCCGACCCCGGAGTAGCCCTTCTTCTCGGCGAAATGGAAGTGTCCGCTGTAACCGTCGGGGTGGCGCATCTCCGTGGTGAGGTCCTTTTCCTGCGCCTTGAGCTCCTGCACGGCGACGAGGTCGGCCTCTTGCGAGGGTAGCCAGCGGAAGAATCCTTTGTCCGCGGCAGAGCGGATGCCGTTGAGGTTGAGCGTGAGGATGCGCAGCGTCATGTCGTCTCCGGGGTGGCTTGCGGCAAGGCGGGCCGGCGCGTACCATTGCCGGCCGTTGCGTGCATGAAAAAGGGGAAGTTCATGGATTTTAGCCGGGAATTCCTGCGCCTGGCCTGTGAAAAAGGGGTGCTGCGCTTCGGGGAGTTCATCACCAAGGCGGGGCGCCGCTCGCCGTATTTCTTCAACTCGGGGCTCTTCGACGACGGAGCCTCGTTTCGCGCGCTGTGCGGTTTCTACGTCGAGGCGATCCTCGCGAGCGGCATCGCTTTCGACGGGCTCTTCGGGCCGGCCTACAAGGGCATTCCCTTGGTGACGGGGGTGGCGATCCGGCTCGCTGAGCGGGGGTTCGACAAGCCTTTCTCCTTCGATCGCAAGGAAGCCAAGGACCACGGCGAGGGCGGGCGGCTCATCGGCGCGCCGCTGCGCGGGCGCATCCTCATCGTCGACGACGTGATCTCGGCGGGCACTTCGGTGCGCGCCTCCATCGAACTCATCCGCGCTCACGGGGCGGAGCCGGCAGGCGTGGTGATCGCGCTCGATCGCATGGAGCGCGGCGAGGGCGAGGAGTCCGCCGCCCAGGAAGTGAGCCGGCGCTTCGGCATCCCCGTGATCGCCGTAGCCACGCTCGAGGACTTGCTTGCGCTGCTTGCCGACGATCCGCGGCTGCGCGA
>NZ_JSYB01000038.1:0-10405 GCF_054823945.1 Tepidiphilus sp. HLB4
TCAATGCAATCGTCCGGGACCTGACAGATATTGCAAACGTCTCAAGTAAGCGGTACTGTGCACGCAGTCGGTGCTTCTTGTCAAGCTAGATGATTTGATAACGAAAAGGTGTTCGGATGGGTGGGAAAATATATTTGAATATTACCTACGGCTTGTCCAACAAATTGCCAGGATTCATCAATATCAACAGTGAGCCTAGTGCAGATGTGCAATGGGACGTGACGCAAGGTCTGCCGTTTAAGGATTCCTCGATCGACGGAATCTACAGTGAACGTTTTGTCGAACATTTGTCGCAGCAGCAGATTTTTGCATTTTTACGGGAATGCCGAAGGGTTTTGCGTCCAGGCGGGGTATTGCGGCTGGTAACCTCCGATTTGGCAGAGATCATTCGTCAATATGAGAATGACAATTGGCGTCAGTCGTTACTGGATGATGAAGGATTTTCTTGGATCCGAACGAAAGCCGAATATGTGAATGTGCTTTTAAAGGAACGCTGGATCGTCGATGAAGAGGAATGGATACGCGTTGCCAGTTGGGTAGGATTGGAAGATTCGATGCGTTGTGTCCCTGGAAAAAGCAGAGACGAGTATTTGGTTGAGGTAAATTTTCATGGCACCTCGTCTTTGATAATGGAATTTCAACGTCGGATCGATGTGGTTTCAGATAATCCTTTAGTATCGATCATTATTCCGGCTTTTCGGTCGGATTTTTTTAGCGTGTGTTTGGACTCTGCGATTCGTCAGACCTATCGAAATATTGAAATCCTTGTACTTGACGACAGTCCAGGTTTTGAGATCGAAGAAATTACGCGGCAATTCATGGTACATGATGTAAGGATTTTATATTGGCGGAATGATCCGCCATTGAAGGAGAGTTGTAATTTACAGCGTGGCATCAAGCTGGCAAGGGGTGAGTTTATCAAGCCGCTCTACGACGATGATCTGCTGGAGAATGATGCAGTTGAACGATTGCTGAAAATTTATCGGGAAATTCCTGATGCCCGCTTGGCGGCTGGCCGCAGGATTCCAATAGATGAGGCAGGGGATCCTTTGGATGAACGACTGCTGGGGGAGCCTTTGTCTTCGGTAGATGGGCGTTTGCGAGGTGAAAGGGTCATCGGACATGTGTTGTATACGGGCACGAATTCGATAGGTGAACCGACTTGCATGATGTTTCGTCGCTCGGATGCATTGGCGATTGATGAATCGTTGATCATGAATCTGTTTGATCGACCCTGTTGGGGGATGGGGGATATTTGTCTTGCGCTGCATTTGCTGTCAAAAGGCGATTTGGCTTATATTGCGGAACCGATCGCCCGCTTTCGGATCCACGGCGGACAAAGCCAACGGCAAGAGGGATTTTTGGAGTTGGCGCTACCAACATGGGACTATGTCCGTCAGCAGGCAGTTCGGTTGGGATTCCCGCTGGCACCTTTGAGTACATGGAGATCGCAAGAAACGGAGATACCGCAGCAGGAGCGGGACCTCGCCAATCCCTACACCACCTACCTCACCCGCCATCGCTCCCCCTTCCATCCCGACGACCCGCTTCCCGCCGACAGTCCCGTCGTCACTTTCGTCGTTCCCTGTTCCAGCGCCGAGCTGCCGCTGCTAGCCGATACGCTCGATAGCCTTGGCGTGCAGTCGGCGCCTTTGTGGCGGCTGGTGGTGCTGGCCGATGCGCCGGCGCCGGATGCGATGTGGGAAGAGTTGCCGATGCTGCGCTGGCGGGCGCTGGCTTCTTTGGAGGAGATGGGGGGAGCGCTCGGGGAGGAGCTGGAGGCGGTGGCTTCGGGCTGGGTGTCGGTGCTCGCGCCGGGGGTACGGCTGGTGGCCGATGCGGTGGAGCAGCTGGTGCGCCATGCGCTGGCGTTTCCGCAGTGGCGCTTGATGTATGGCGATTCGGACACGGTGGATGCGGACGGGGCGCGGCGCGATCCGCTCTTCCGGCCGGACGTCAATCTGGACCTGCTGCGTTCGATGCCGTACCTGGGCCCGTGCCTGTGGGTGGAGCGCGAGGCGTTTGCGGCGGTGGGGGGCTTGGGCGAGCACGGGGGGGCGTGGCGCTACGATCTGGCGCTGCGGGTGCTCGATGCGTTTGGCGAGGAGGCGATCGGGCACGTGGACGGAGTGCTCTATTCGCTGCCGACGGGGCGCGAGGAGGGGGTGGACGAGCCGGCGCACCGGCAGGCGCTGGCGGCGCATCTGGCGCGCCGGGGGCTGGAGGCGGAGGTGGCGGAGGGCTACGTGCCGGGCACTTGGCGTGTGGTGTATCACTGGCCGCGGCAGCCGCGCGTGTCGATCATCATTCCCACCAAAGACCAGGCGGATTATCTCCAGTCCTGCGTCGAGAGCATCCGGGCGAAGACGGCCTATCCCGACTATGAGATTCTGGTGGTGGATAACGGTAGCACCCAGCCGGAGGCGCTCGCCTATCTGGAGCGCCTGAAGGCGGACGGGGTGCGGGTGTTGCCCTATCCCAAGCCGTTCAATTTCTCGGCAATGTGCAATCTGGCGGCGCGCGAGGCAAGCGGCGAGTATCTGCTCTTGCTCAACAACGACACCGTGGTGCTGCAGGAGCATTGGCTGGAGCGCATGGTGGCCTACGGCCAGCGGCCGGACGTGGGCATCGTGGGGGTGAAGCTGATGTTTCCGCAGCCGCCGACGGTGCAGCACGTGGGCGTGATCCTTGGGTTGGGCGGCATTGCCGAGCATCCGTATCTGGGCTTGCTGGGGCTCACCGAGGGCGGATACATGAACCGCGCCTTGGTGGATCAGGATCTCTCGGCGGTGACGGCGGCGTGCCTCTTGATCCGCAAGTCGGTGTGGGAGGAGGTGAAGGGGCTGGACGAGCAGGCGTTTCGCGTTTCCTACAACGATGTGGATCTGTGCCTGAAGGTGCGCGAGCGCGGCTACAAGATTCTGTGGACGCCCTTCGTGGTGCTGGTGCATCACGGCAGCGTGAGCCAGCAGCAGGAGGCGGCGGAGCCGGCCAAGGCGCGCAAGGCGCAGCAGCGCTTTGGCAAGGAGCAGGAGGCGATGCTGCGCAAGTGGCTGCCGCAGCTCGCGCGCGATCCAGCCTACAACCGGCACTTGAGCCTGACGCACCGCGACTACCGCGTGGAGCCGGAGATCGTGGTGAATTGGGAGCCGCGCTTGCCTTCGGAGAAGGTGCGGGTGCTGGGCTGGGAGCAGTTGAGCGGGGTGATCGAGTACCGCATCAAGCAACCGCTGGAGGGGCTGTGGCAGGCGAGGGCGGCGGAGCGCAGTTTCATCCACGCGCCGGGGGTGCGGCAGACGCGCATTCCTTTGCTCGTCGAGGTGGAGCGGGCGAAGCCGGATGTCTTCACCGCGAGCGCTTTTTTGGAGCTGAGCGACCATCTGGAGACGGTGCGCCAGGTGCAGGAGGTCGCCAGAATTCCTTTCCTGTTGCATCTGGACGATCTCATCAGCGAGATTCCGCGCCAGAGCGAGGTCTATGAGCACCGCAACACGCCGGGCGAGATGAAGCGGGTGGTGCGCACCGCCGACCGGGTGGTGGTGACGACTGAGCCGATCCGCTCGGCGATCGAGAAGTATGCCCGCGAGGTGCGCCTGATTCCGAACTATCTGCCGGGATGGGTGTGGAATGGGTTGAAATCCGAGCGGAGGGTAGGGCCCAAGCCGCGCGTGGGCTGGGCCGGGGCGATGCAGCACGCCGGGGATCTGGCCCTGATCCGCGAGGTGGTGGAGGCGACGAGCGAGGAGTGCGACTGGGTCTTCTTCGGCATGTGCCCGGAGGAGCTGCGCCCCTTCGTGAAGGAGTTCCACCCCTTCGTGCCGTTCGAGCAGTATCCGGCCAAACTCGCGAGCCTCGACCTGGACCTGGCGGTGGCGCCGCTGGAGGTGAATCGCTTCAACGAGTGCAAGTCGAACCTGCGCCTGCTGGAGTACGGCATCCTTGGCTGGTCAGTGGTGTGCTCGGACGTGCTGCCCTATCGCGGCGCGCCGGTGACGCGGGTGCCAAATCGGCCGGAGGCCTGGCTCGAGGCGATCCGCGCCCGCATCCACGACCTGGACGAGGCGCAGAAGGAGGGCGAGGCGCTGCAGCGGTGGGTGCGCGAGGGCTGGATGCTGGAGGATCACCTCGGCGAGTGGATCGAGGCGTATCGGTTCGGGGGGTGATGAGTTGCCCATGGGTCTGGGGCGCAGCATGCCCCAGGGGATAGGGCAATAAGTGGGTGTTTTGGTTTACTTGGTTACTGGTAGTGGTAACGACAAGCAATCACTACCAGGGCCTGCGCATCCACGCAGTAGACCAGCCGGTGGGTATCGTCAATGCGCCGCGACCAGAAGCCCGAAAGGGTTTCCTTGAGAGGTTCGGGTTTGCCGATGCCTTCGAATGGGTGGCGCAGGCAGTCCTTGATCAGGGCATTGATGCGCTTGAGCGTCTTGCGGTCCTGGCTTTGCCAGTATTCGTAATCCTCCCAGGCGGCCAGGGTCCAGGTGAGCTTCAGTAGCTTGTCTTCACTGGGCATCGACCAGGTCCTGCTGCTTCACCTGTCCCTGGCGGTACTGCTCGATCGAGCGGGCCAGGTGTGCCGCATTGGCAGGCGATTTCAGCAGATGGACAGTTTCCATCAGGCCGTTGAATGTGTCCAGCGACATCACCACCGCATCGGGGGCATCCCGGCGTGTGATGACCGTGTAGTCGGCATCGTCGATGACCTGATCGATCACCTTTTTAAGGTTGTTTCGTGCCTCAGAGAAATTCACTACGCGCATGACGAGAGCCCTGCTTCTATTGTGCGATTTACTGTACAACTATAACGCATTGCGTGCATGCGTGCAAGAGGGTGGGCTCATAACGGGAGGATGGTGCGGTACGAGGTGGCAGCGGGTGTGATCGAAGCGAACCATGGGTTCAACCGTCCTCTCCCTACCCGAGAGGTACACTGCACGTACGCGGCAGATTTTCGAGTATGACGACGAAGCAGTAACTTATTGATTTTCTTGATGGGCCCAGCTGGATTCGAACCAGCAACCAACGGATTATGAGTCCGTCCCAGTACCGATTGACCACTATTCCATTCTGTTGATAACATCCATGTAAATCAACAAGTTTTCCGAAAACGCTTTCGGCGAAACGTTGATCGGCATGGGGTGTTTTTCACCAAAACCATGTACACAACTTGTACACGGCACCAATGGACTGGGGGATCGATCATGGCCAAGGTTCGACTGACGGCGGGGCGGGTGGCTGGGTTTGCTTGCCCTGAAGGCAAGCAGCAAGCCTTTCTGCGGGATTCCGAGGTGCCGGGGCTGCTGCTGCGCGCAACGGCGGCCGGTTCCAAGGCCTACGTCTTCGAGGCGGTGCTTTCTGGAAAGGTGATCCGCGTCACCATCGGCTCGCCAGCATCCTGGACGCTGGATGCGGCGCGCACCGAAGCGCGGCGGCTGCGCATGCTCGCCGATCAAGGCATCGACCCCCGCACCGAGCGCGAGGCAAGGAAGCAGGCGCACGTCGAGGCACGCCAGAAAGAGGCCATCGCCGAGACCCCCACGCTCGAACTCTGGCGCGCCTACTGCAAGGATCGGCGCGAGCGGTGGGGCGAGCGCCACTATCTCGACCATGTGCGCATGGCCGACCCCGGCGGCACGCCACGCAAGCGCGGTGGCGGCGTCACCCAAGCGGGAATCCTGCACGGCTTGCTGTGCCACCCCTTGGCGGGGATCACGCCGGAGCGCATCGAGCAATGGTCGCGCGCCGAGGCGAAGTCTAGGCCTACGCAAGCGCGGCTGGCGCTGCGGCTGCTCAAGGCGTTTCTTCGGTGGTGCGCCGATCGCCAGGAGCTGCGGCCGATCCTGGAGCAGACGCGACCCCTGAGCGCGGCACCCAAGGCGCGCGAGGTACTCGGCCAAGCCAAGGCGAAAACCGATGCGCTCCAAAGGGAACAGCTGGAGGCCTTCTTCAAGGCGGTGCGCGCACTTCCTGATCCGGCGGCATCGGCCTATTTGCAGGCGTTACTGCTCACGGGGGCGCGGCCGACGGAACTTCGCATGATCACGTGGGAGCACGTCGACTTCCAATGGCGATCGCTGCTATTGCGCGACAAGGTGGAAGGCGAGCGCATCATCCCCTTGACCCCTTATGTTGGCTCGCTGCTTGCGCAATTGCCAAGACGCGGCCGGTACGTGTTCATGACGGCTCGCAGCACCGACGCACCCATGAGCCACGCCAACCACGCACTGAGCCGGGTTTGCATCATTGCAGGCATCCCCCACGTAACCCCCCACGGCTTGCGCCGATCCTTTGGCACGCTGGCGGAGTGGGTGGAAGTCCCGGCGGGGATTACCGCGCAAATCATGGGACATAAGCCAAGCGCCATTGCCGAAAAGCACTATCGAGTACGTCCATTGGACCTATTGCGCACATGGCACTCACGCATCGAACGCTGGATTTTGGAGGAGGCGGGAATCTCGGCGCCAGAAGAGATCGAGGGGCCTGGGTTGCGTGTTGTTTCTAGTTGATTGATTGCAAAAGAGATTATTTTTTTGCGTTCCCCATGAACCGACGATACAATCCCGATCACTCGCGATGAATGTTCTTCCACCAAGGGGAAACGCGAGTCAAACGGCATCTCGCCGGTCCATTCAACCTGGAAAGGAAACGCTATGACAGAAACCTTGAAACCACTTGAGCAAGAAACGCGCGCCTATCTGACCACGGCCGAAGCGGCCATGCACTTGAACTTGAAACCGCAGACGCTGAGGAAATGGGCATGCCATGAAACGGGGCCAATCCGTCCACGAAGGATCACCAATCGCCTGATGTGGCCAACAGCGGAGATTCGACGACTTCTTGGCCTGGAAAACGGAAACGGCGGAGGTTGCGCAACCAACCCCCGCCGTGAATGCTGAACCACTTTTCCCAAAAAAACGCCGGGTGTTGGCAGCACCCGGTTCTTTCAGACACCCCCCATTTTTTGGGGTGGCGGTAACTCCCACTCGAGGATAGTTACATGGACAAGTTTACCTTTGCGATAACTCTTAGTCAACCGCACTTAACCCCCTTTGAAGTGCGCTTCACCCTTCACCAATCTTCCAATCTGGTGGCGCGCTCCACGCCGGAGGTGGCGCCATGAATACCGCAACGGCAACCCCCTATTTCCCGGAACAAGGCGCCACGCTCGAGGAGGCACGCGAGGCGCTCTTTGCACTCGACCCGGACTGTGACCGCGCCGACTGGGTGAAGATCGGCATGGCGGCCAAGGCGGCGGGGCTGGACTTCGACGACTTCGACCGTTGGAGCGCTGGCGGCCGAACCTACAAGCCGAAAGACGTGCAAGCGGTATGGAAGAGCTTTTCACCAAGCGGCGGCGTCACCGAGCGCACCTTGTTCAAGCTGGCGCGGGATGCCGGGTGGCGGCCTGAACGATCGGCGCCAATCTCGCCAGAAGAGGCGGCACGGCGCCAGGCGCAAGCCGAGCGGCGGCGGCTCGAGCGCGAAGCCTCGCGCCAGAAGGAAGAGGCCGAGGCCGAGCGGCGGCGGCAGGAAACGGCCACGCTGGCGGCCAGGCTTTGGGATGCGGCCACGCCGGTCACGCCAGGCGATCCGCACCCTTACTTGGAGCGGAAAGGGGTGCTCACCGATCGGCTGCGTGAAATACCCGCCGAAGAGGCGGCGCGCATTCTGGGATGGAGGCCTGAGGCAGGCGAGCGCGGCGCGCTGGCGGGACGGCTGCTGGTGATCCCCTTGGAGCGCGACGGCGCCATTGCCACGTGCGAGCTGATCGACGGCGACGGCCGGAAAACGTCCTTGCCAGGACAAGGCACCAAGAGCGGCACATTCTGGCCGGTTTGCGGCCTTCCCGACGGCAACGGCGACGGCGCCACGATCTTGGTGGGGGAAGGCGCGGCGACGGCGCTATCGGCTCATGCGGCCACGGGATACCCGGCAATTGCGGTATCTGGCACTGCCAACTTGCGCCGAGCGGCCGAGGCCATGCGCACCCGCTACCCGGCGGCGCGCGTCATCGTCCTTGCCGACCTGGACAAGGAAAGCGGCACCCCGTGCGCGGCGGCGATCAAGGCGGCGCAAGAAACGGGATCGATGCTGGCGGCGCCATGCTTTGGCGAAGAGCGGCCGGAAGGCGCGACCGACTTCAACGACATGCACCAAGCGCAAGGACTGGCGGCGGTGCGCCAGGCGATCGAGGCGGCGACCGAGCTTGAAGAACCCCAAGCGGAACCGATCGACGAATCCACCCTGGACGACGACGCGCGCCACTTGTTGGAGGCGCTGCGCGCCATCAAGCCAAGCGCCATGCTTGGCAAGCACCCTGCCGAGCACGTCATCGGCTTGGCGCTGCGCCACGTCGCCAGCGGAATCGAGGAATCCATCGGCCGTGCGCTGGCGCGGGAATGGGATCGGCTCACCGGCGGCCGATCGGCGGCCATCTTCGAGGCGGCCGACCCGAACTATTCGGCCACGGCGCCACTGACGACGGCATCGATCTTCAAGCTGGCCAAGGCGTGCGGCTGGAGCGGGGAAGTGCCGTGGAGCGAACCGGAACCGCTCATTGCCGACGTCGAGGCGCTCGATTACCCGCTCGATGCGCTCCCCCATTCGATCCGTGCGGCGGTGGAGGAAGTGCAGGCATACGTGCAGGCGCCGGTTTCTCTGGTGGCCACCAGCGCGTTGGCATCGCTTTCCTTGGCGATCCAATCCGGCTTTGATGTTCGGCGCGCCGACAAGCTGTGCGGGCCTTGCGGGTTATTCCTGCTCACCATCGCCGAATCTGGCGAGCGCAAGAGCACGATCGACGGCTTTTTCATGAAGGCGATCCGCGAGCACGAACGCGAGGAGGCGGCAGCGGCGGCGCCTGTAATGGAACAGTACATGGCCGATATGGAGGCTTGGGAAGCGAAGCGCCAGGGGATCAAGACGAAGATCACGAAATATGCTGGAAGCAAGGATACCAAGGAGCTGGAGGAATCCTTGCGCAAGCTGGGACGCATAAAGCCGGAGGCGCCAAGGGTTCCACGCTACATCTACACCGACACCACGCCGGAGGCGCTCGCGTTCGAGCTGGGGAAACGGTGGCCAACTGGCGGCGTCATCTCATCGGAAGCCGGAATCGTCTTTGGTGGCCACGCGATGGGTCGGGATTCCGTCATGCGCAACCTTGCTTTGCTCAATCAGCTATGGGATGGAGCCGGGTTGCGGATCGACCGCCGAAGCAGCGAATCTTTTGAGGTGAATGGCGCGCGCCTGACCGTGTGGCTGCAGATTCAGGAACAAACGCTGAGGGAGTTTTTCACCAAAACGGGATCGCTTGCCAGGGGAAGCGGCTTTCTCGCCAGATTCTTGGTGGCATGGCCGGAATCGACTCAAGGCACGCGTTTTTATCAGGAACCGCCAAGCCATTGGCCAGCGCTCGCGGCATTCAATACGCGGCTCAAAGACCTGCTTGCTCAACCGCCAGCGTTCGACGAGAAAGACGTGCTCAAGCCGGTTACGCTCCCCTTGTCACCGGAGGCAAAGCAAGCGTGGATCGCGTTCCACGATGCCATTGAATCCGAGCTGGCAACTGGCGGCGAACTGCAAGACGTGCGCGACGTGGCATCGAAGATCGCCGAGAACGCGGCGCGGATCGCGGCGCTGCTGCACGTCTTCGAGCATGGGGGCGGTGCCATCAGCCTGGAGAGTTTCGAGCGCGCCAGCAGGATCGCGGCATGGCACCTGAACGAATCGCGCCGATTCTTCGGCGAGCTTGCGCAACCGCAAGACATCTCGGATGCGGCGCGGCTCGATGCGTGGATTCTCGCCTACTGCCAGCATCAGCGATCGGACAAGATCGGGAAGCGTTACCTGCGCCAGTATGGACCCGTGCGGGACGGCGAGCGGCTCGATGCGGCTTTGGCATTCCTGGAGGAATTGGGAAGAATCCGCCAGCGCAAGAGCGGCAAGCAAGCCACCATCGAAGTCAACCCGCGCTTGCTTGGGGGTGCAGCATGAAGCTTGCCGAACTAGTGCGGAAGAGGGAACGACCCCTTGCTACGCTCGCTACGGTTGCTACACATGAGGCAAGGACTGTACCCGAAAAAAGGGGTGTGAGAGATACCCCCCTTGCTACACTTGCTACAGTTGCTACACATGAGGAGGCGCAAAGCACGCAAGCGCGGGTGGTTGAACCGCCAAGCGTAGCAAGTGTAGCAACTGTAGCAGTAGCAAACCTTCCAACCACGAATTTGCAAGGAGGTGGAGAACGCGCCACCACTTGGCGCATTCGCTACATCGACGGCACCGAGCGCGTCATCGCCTTTTCCCCCGCCAAGACGCGCGAAGAGGTGCTGCACGCCGAGACGGGCGCGGTGGAGGCGGCGGCGTACGTGCCAGGGAAAACGCCACCGGAACGGCCGTT
>NZ_JSYB01000039.1:7500-17457 GCF_054823945.1 Tepidiphilus sp. HLB4
TTGCACGCATCGAACTGGACGAGGACGAGAAGCCGAAGATCGACGCCGAGATCGAAGAGATCCTGGAAGACGAGGAAGAGAGCGTCCGCGAACGGACCAAGCAGAAGTGGGCCACCGTCGAGGCCCTGGTGGGGGCGGACAAACGCTTGCGCCAAGTGGCCGGGGACATCGTCGAACACTTCGAAAACCGCGTGGCGGCGCTCGAAGGCAAGGCGATGATCGTGTGCATGAGCCGGCGCATCTGCGTCAAGCTCTACGACGAAATCGTCAAACTGCGCCCCCACTGGCACAGCGACGACGACGCCCAGGGCGCCATCAAGATCGTGATGACGGGCTCGGCGGCCGATCCGCCCCAATGGCAGAAGCACATCGGCAACAAGGCGCGGCGCGATCTGCTCGCCAAGCGGATCAAGGACCCAGCCGATCCGCTCAAGCTCGTGATCGTGCGCGACATGTGGCTGACCGGGTTCGATGCGCCCTGCCTGCACACCCTGTACCTCGACAAGCCCATGCGCGGCCACGGCCTGATGCAGGCCATCGCCCGCGTGAACCGGGTGTTCCGCGACAAGCCGGCCGGCCTGATCGTGGATTACATCGGCATCGCGCAGAATCTCAAGAACGCGCTCGCCCAATACTCGCCACGTGACCGCGAGCAAACCGGCATCGACGAGGCCAAGGCCATCGCCGCCCTGCAGGAAAAGTACGAAGTCGTGCGCGACATGTTCTTCGGGCTGGACTACCGCCCAGCTTTGAATGCCTCGCCGCAAGCGCGCCTGGCGATGCTGGCCGAAGCCATCGAATGGATCCTCGCCAAGCAGCAGCAATGGGCTGCGCAGGAAACCACCGCCGAAGGCAAGAAGGCCGCGCACCGGCGCTTTGCCGACGCGGTGCTCGCCCTCTCGAAAGCCTTTGCGCTGGCGGCCAGCTCGGACGAGGCGCGCGCCATCCGCGAAGAAGTGGGGTTCTTTCAGGCCGTGCGGGCGGCGCTCGTCAAATCGGACGGCGCATCCAGTTCCTCCGCCCAAGAGCGGGCGCTTGCCATCCAGCAGATCGTCAGCCGCGCGGTGGTATCCACCGAGATCGTGGATATCTTGCGTGCCGCAGGGCTCAAGAGCCCGGATATCTCCATCCTCTCCGACGAGTTCCTGGCCGAAGTACAGCAGATGGAGAAGAAGAACCTGGCGCTGGAGGCGCTGCGCAAGCTCATCGACGACGGGATTCGCGCCCGCTCCAAGGCCAACGTCGTGCAGACCCGCGCCTTCTCCGAACGGCTGGAGGCGGCGATCGCCCGCTACCACGCCAACGCCATCACCACCGCCGGGGTACTGCAGGAGTTGATCGAACTCGCCCGCGACATCCGCGCTGCCCGGCAGCGGGGCGAGGAATCGGGACTGTCGGACGAGGAAGTGGCCTTCTACGACGCGCTCGCCGAAAACGAATCCGCAGTGCAGGTGATGGGCGACGAGAAGCTGCGCGTGATCGCCCACGAGCTGCTGGTGAGCCTGCGCAACAACGTCTCGGTGGACTGGGCGCACCGTGAATCCGCGCGCGCACGGGTGCGGGTGCTGGTCAAGCGCATCCTGAGACGATACGGATATCCACCCGATTTGCAAGATTCCGCCGTACGGACGGTCCTCGCGCAGGCCGAAGCGCTATCGTCGGCATGGAGCGTCGTGTGAGGTGAATCGAGGAAGGGGCTTGGTGGACCGGAGGAGGATCGAACTCCCGACCTTCGCATTGCGAACGCGACGCTCTCCCAGCTGAGCTACCGGCCCATGATCTTGCACGACGGTACAACCCACCTGTGGTGGTGGGCGGTAGTGGGATCGAACCACTGACCCCTGCCGTGTGAAGGCAGTGCTCTACCGCTGAGCTAACCGCCCGTCGTGTGCAGAGACCGAAATGATACGGGCTCGCCTTTCGGACGTCAACCCCTGCCGCGAGCGCAAAGCCTCTGTGAAGGGCCGGGGATTTGTCCGACTTTTTCCCGGCCGAGCGCGCCCCTGATCCGCGGTTCTTGTTACACTAGACGGTATCCGCATCCTACGCAGTCGCACGAGGAGCGCCGTTCCGATGCCCCGCGGTTTCTATTCCATCATGGCCGCGCAATTCTTTTCCGCGCTGGCCGACAACGCCCTGCTGATCGTCGCGATGGGAATCCTGCGCCAACTCGAGGCGCCGCCCGAGTACGAGCCGCTCCTCAAGCTCTTCTTCACCCTCTCCTACGTGCTGCTCGCGGCCTTCGTGGGAGCGTTCGCCGACTCCATGCCGAAGTGGCGCGTGATGCTCGTCACCAATTCGATCAAGATCGTCGGCTGCCTTCTCATCGTCTTCGGCGTGCATCCCCTGCTGGGCTACGCCATCGTCGGGGTGGGGGCGGCGGCCTATTCGCCGGCCAAGTACGGAATCCTTACCGAGTACCTGCCGCACCGCCTGCTGGTGGTGGCCAACGGCTGGATCGAAGGGCTCACGGTCGGGGCGATCATCCTGGGGACGCTGCTCGGCGGCGCCCTGGTGGCCCCGGGTCTGGTCGCCCGGTTCGACGCCTGGTTCCCCTGGCTGCACAACGGGCTGTGGGTGTCCCTGCTCGTGGTGGTGCTGGTCTATGGCGTCGCTGCGGTGTGCAACCTCTACGTACCCGACACGGGTGTGGCGCACGTGCCGCTCAAGAAGAACCCCTTCTATCTGTTGCACGAGTTCGGGCATTACTTCCTGCTGCTGTGGCGCGACAAGCTGGGGCAGATCTCTCTGGCGGTGACGACCCTTTTCTGGGGCGCGGGGGCGACGTTGCAGTTCATCGTGCTCAAATGGGCTGAGGTGAATCTCGGTTTGCCGCTATCCCAGGCGTCGATGCTGCAAGGAGTGGTGGCCGTGGGCATCGCGGCGGGGGCGGTCGCGGCGGCCAAATGGGTGGCGCTACGCGAGGCGCCGCGGGTGATTCCTCTGGGGATCGTCATGGGATTCGCGGCGATCGGCATGATCTTCGTGCATTCGCTCGCCCTGGCGATCATCCTGATGATCGCCGTCGGGGCGCTCGCCGGCTTTTTCGTGGTGCCGATGAACGCGATGCTGCAGCACCGCGGCCACGTCCTCATGGGGGCGGGGCATTCGATCGCGGTGCAAAACTTCAACGAAAACCTCGCCATCCTGGTGATGACCGGCCTCTACGCGATCCTTTTGCGGTATGACTTGCCGGTCCACCAGGTGATCATGCTCTTCGGGCTCTTCGTAGCGGGTACCATGGTCGCCATCTGGGCATGGCATCGCGCCAACCAGCGCCGCATCGATTCGCTCCACCTACTGGAGATGGTCGAGCGGCATTGAGGCGCGGCGTTTCGCCCCGTCAGCGAAACGCAAAGAGTTCGCGATGGAAGCGCCGGCGCACGTCGAATCCCTGCGCGGAGAAGTCGCGCAGTAGCGCTTCACCAAACCCCTCGGGGCCGCAAAACCACAGGCTCGCTTCGCGCCACTGCGGCACGGCAGCGCGGATGCGCTCGCCGGTGAGCCGCCCGTCGCGCTGCGGCCAGACGAGGTGCAGCGCCACCCCCGCCGCCTCGGCGAGCGCCCGCAGCCGTGCCTCGGCGGCCTCGTCCGGCGCCGTCAGCGAATGGAAGTAATCGACCGGGCAGGAAGGCGAACCGCGTAGCGCTTTCTGCTGCAGCGCGGCGAGAAACGGCGTCACCCCCACGCCGCCGCTCACCCAGATCTGGCGCGGCGCCTCGTCGGCAAACGTGAAACCGCCGTAAGGCCCCTCGATTCGTACCTCTTGCCCCGGGCGCAGCCGCTGCGGCAAACTGCGGGTGAAATCTCCCAGCGCCTTGACGACGAAGGAGAGCCGCGGCGAGCGCTCGTCCCAGACGCTGGCGATGGTGAAGGGATGAGCCTTTTCCCGCACGTCGAGCGTGAGGAAAGCGAACTGTCCAGCTGCGTGCCCCGGCCAGCGTTGCGGAGCCACGGTGAGCGCGAGCGCTCCCGCGCCCGGCAACGGTTCCACCGCCTCCAGCCGCCCCAGGATGCGCCGCGCAACACCGATGCGTCCGGCGAGCGAGACGGCGGCGGCACAAACTCCGGCAACGATCTCCAGCGCGAGCAGCGCTCCCAGCTGCGTGCCCCAGTAGGAGAACTTCACGAGCACGAGGGCGTGGAAGGCGAAGACGAGGAAAAGCAGCGGGATCATGCGGTGCAATTTGGCAAAGACGTGATACGGCACGCGGCGCAGCAGCGCGATCAGCAGCAGCGGCACGGCGGCGTAGAAGGCCCATTCCCCCATGGTCTCGGCCAGACCCCGCACGGCGCGAAACGCCGCCTCGATCGCATTGCTCGGCTCCGGTCGCGGCCCGCGCGGCGGGCGCGTGATCCAACCCAGCTGCACCGCCCACTTCGGCCCCTTGACCCACAACCAATGGGTGAGGGCGAAGACGAGCGCGCCGATTCCCAGCCACTTGTGCAGACGGTAGGTTTTGTCCAACCCGCCGAAAAGGCGCTCGACGGGGCGCAGGCGCAGCGCGAGCACCATGGCCGCGCTCATGCAGCCGAAGGCGAGCACGCCGCTCAACTGCGTCATCACCTCGCGCCAGGCGAAGAGCGTGTCCGCTTCGTAGAATGTCGGCTCGGCCGCCAGCCACAACAGGGCAGAGCCGAGCAGCAGGGTCCACAACCCATGGCGCATCCGATCCATCACATACCTCCACAAGAAATATTTATCCTATTGGCATCGCCATAGGATAACCGCCGAGAAAGGACGAAGGCTTAACCCGGAATGAACGCCGTGTAACGAAAACGCTCTGCGCACTACCCCTGCCCTTCGACGAGCGCCCTGGCCCGGCACAGATCCTCCCAGGCCTTGGCTTTGTCGGCGGGGTTGCGCAAGAGGTAGGCGGGATGGTAGGTGACTACGACGGGGATCTCGCCGTAGCGGAAGATCCGGCCGCGCGCCTGGGCGATCTTGACATCCTCATCGAGGAGCGCGAACGCCGCCGGACGCCCCAGGGCCACCAGCACCTTCGGGCGTACGAGTTCGATCTGGCGGAAGAGGAAGGGCGCGCAGGCGGCGATCTCCTCGGGCGAGGGCGTGCGGTTGTCCGGCGGACGGCACTTCACCGCATTGGCGATGTAGACCTGGGTGCGGTCCAGTCCCAGCGCGAAGAGCATGGCGTCGAGCAGCTTGCCCGCCGGGCCGACGAAAGGCTCGCCGCGCCGATCTTCCTCCCGCCCCGGCCCCTCGCCCACGAACATCCAGCGCGCCTGACGGTTGCCCACGCCCGGCACCGCCTGCGTGCGCGTGCGGTGCAGCGCACAGGCGGTGCAGGCGCGGATCTCCGCTTCCAGTGCCTCCCAGTCGAGCGTGGCGATGCGTGCGGCGCGATCCGGGTCGACGGTCCGCGCCGAAGCGCCAGCGGCGCGGGATGCGGCCGGAACAGGAGGCGGAGCCAGAGGCGGTCCGACCGGTCCGGAAGGAGCATGGAGCGGCCGAACCCTGGGGCGCTCCCTGGCCGGCGCGGGCGCTGCCACTGCAGCCGTAGTGGGTTTCTGCGGCGGCGTATCCAGTGTCTGGTCGGTCGAGGCCGCGACGGCAGGGAGTTCTTGGTGCGCGGCCTTGGCCTCACCCGCCTCGCAGGCCGGTTGCAAGCGGGTACGCAGACGCCACAGCGGCGTCAAGCCCATTTCCTCGAGCTTGGCAAAGCGCTCTTTTTCGTCGAGGGGCGCGCTCATCGAACGAGTTCCCGCTGCATCACCAGCGCGTCTTCCCTTGCCCCCTCCCGCGTGGCGTAATAGCCGCGGCGCCGGGCCACGATGGTAAAACCGCTGCGCTGATAAAGGGCGATCGCCGCCTGG
Organism: Tepidiphilus sp. HLB4; assembly: GCF_054823945.1. NCBI lineage: Bacteria > Pseudomonadati > Pseudomonadota > Hydrogenophilia > Hydrogenophilales > Hydrogenophilaceae > Tepidiphilus > Tepidiphilus sp. HLB4. Next base: position 13,336 of record NZ_JSYB01000039.1, read on the forward strand.
TTGGAGACGCGCACTTCCAGCCATACTCTGGCGGCGCCGCGCTCGCGCGCTTCGTCGAGCGCAGCCTCCAACATCTCGCGCCCCAGCCCGCGGCCGCGATGAGTCGGCGTGATTGCCAGATTGAGGATTTCGGCCTCACCGGCGACGAGCAGCAAGATGAGGAACCCCACCGGTTCGGCCAAAGCCGTGGCCGGATCATCCCCCGAGAGAACTTCCGCCACCCAGCAGGCGTAACCCGCCGCGAGCGCCTCGCGAAAGCTCTTTTCGCTCCAGGGGACTTCCTGCGCGTCGCGTTCGAGCGCGACCACCCAAGGAAGATCGTCCTCGCGCATAGTGCGCAGGCGCAGCCAGTTCACGGCGCCTGCACCCTGCGCTGGCGCAAGGCGGCCTGCTCTTCGGCCGTGAGCGCCACCTTGTCGCGCACGTAGTAGGGCGCGGCCTCCCAGGGGGGAAGCGCCCGTCCCTCGGCGAGCATGCGCCGCGCGAGCGGCAACAGGTCGCGGGACTGGACCGTGGCATCGAGCACGATTTCGACCGCGCCGGCGCGGATAGCTTCCGGCAGGCGCGGCCACAGCGGCTCCATCCCTTGGCCGATGACGTGCCATGGGCCGACCCCAGCGGGCGGGAAAAGCGCTTCGGGCGCGTCCACCCCTGCTGCGGCAAGCGCTTCGATTCGCCCGCCGCAGCAGCGAAACCAGGCGTGATAGCATTGGCCCATGCGGGCATCGGCAAGCGCCAGCACCGTGCCCTCGCCCGCCTGCGCCGCCAGGGCTTCGAGCGAGCCGACGGGCACGAGCGGCAGCGACCACGGCATGGCGAGCCCTTGCGCCACGGCGCAGGCAAGCCGCAGCCCGGTGAAGGCCCCGGGCCCGGCGCCAAACGCGATGGCGGAGAGCTGCCCCACGGCAAGCCCCGCTTCTTCGAGCACGGCCTGGACCGCGGGCAGCACGTGTTCGGCGTGGCGGGCGTAGCCCTGCAGCCGGCGTTCCCAGACGGTGTCGCCGCGCTGCAGCGCCACGGAGGCGATTTCGCCGGAAGTTTCGATCGCGAGCAGATCCATGCGGGCATTTTACCGCCGGGCTGGGCATTTTCGCGTGCGATCTGCGACAATCCCACCAAACGCCGTTGACGTTTTTCCAGCCGGGGAGGATCGAACCATGAACGAAATCGGCCGCTGCCGCGTCCTGCTCGTCGATGACGACGCCCGCCTGCGCGAGTTGCTCACGCGCTTCCTGCACACCCAGGGGTTTCCCGTCAAGGCCGTGGCCGACGGGGCGGCCATGGAGCGGGCGCTAGAGCGCGAGCATTTCGACATGGTCATTCTCGACCTGATGCTGCCGGGCGAAGACGGGCTCACGCTGTTGCGCCGCCTGCGCCAGCGCGAGGCGCCACTCGGCGTCATCATGCTCACCGCCAAGGGCGACGAGGAAGACCGCATCCGGGGGCTGGAGCTGGGCGCGGACGATTATTTGCCCAAGCCCTTCAACCCGCGCGAGCTGGTGGCGCGCATCCACGCCGTGATGCGCCGCCGCCCGCGCGAACCGCTCGGCGCCCCGGCGCCCCAGGGCGGAACGGTGGTCTTCGGCGACAACGTGCTCGACCTCACCACGCGGCGCCTGACGCGCCACGGCGAGGAAATTCCGCTCACCACCGGCGAATTCGCCGTGCTGCGCGTGCTCGCCGAGCACCCCAACCAGCCCATGACCCGCGACAAGCTCATGGAGCTCGCCCGCGGTCGGGAGCATGGCCCCTTCGATCGCGCCATCGACGTGCAGATCAGCCGCCTGCGTCGCCTCGTCGAACCCGATCCGAGCAAACCGCGCTACCTCCAGACCGTCTGGGGCGTGGGCTACGTCTTCGTTCCCGATGTGCCCGCCGGGGAGGCCGAATCCTCGCCATGAGCGGGTCGCGTGAAAAAGGACTGCGGGCGCTGCTGTGCCGGGTGAGCCTCTTCTGGCAGCTCTTCGTCTCGATCACCGCGCTGCTTCTCGCCGCCGCCGCCAGCTGGTGGTGGCTGTCCTGGCAGATCGAGACGGAACAGCGCGCCCGGGACAATGCCCGGCTGATCGCCTCGGTGATCAACCTGACGCGCTCGGCGCTGCGCCACACCCCCCAGCGTTTTCAAGGCGACTTGATGATCGATTGGGTCACGCTCGAGGGCATCGCCGTCTATCCGGCCGATTTCGGCGACGAGGTCGAGCCACTGCCAGACGACGATCCCGATCGCGCCCTGCAGGAGGAACTGCGCCGACTGCTCGGCCCCTCCACCCAGGTAGGCAAGAGCTGGCGCGAGCAGCCCGGACTGTGGGTGTACTTCCGCCTCTCGCCGGAGGACCCTCGCGGCTACTGGCTGCGCTTTCCCCCCGAGCGCATTCCTCGCCCCGATCCGCGGCAATGGCTGATGCTCGCCAGCGTCATCCTCGCCCTGGCGCTCCTGGGCGCCTTCGTCATCGCCCGCTGGATCAGCGGCCCGCTGCGGGTGCTGCGCCGCGCCGCCGAGATGGTGGCCGCCGGCGGCCAGCCCACCTTGCTGCCCATGCCTGCCTCGGCCGAGCTCGCCCAGCTGGTGCTCGCCTTCAACACCATGGTCGAGCGGCTGCGCATGAACGAGACCGAGCGGGCGCTCATCCTCGCCGGCGTGTCGCACGACGTGCGCACCCCCCTCACGCGCCTGCGGCTCGCCCTGGCGATGCTCGCCATCGACGAGCGCGAAGCCCAGGCGCTGGAGGCCGATCTCGACGACATCGACCGCATCGTCGGCCAATTCCTCGACTATGCCAAAGTCGACGCGCTCGCTGCCGACGAGACCTTCGCGCTCGACGACCTCGTCGAAGAAGTCGTGGCCAAGGAACGTTTGCGCGGCACCCCCATCGAATGGAAAAGCGACGTGCCCCACGTCTTCGTGCGCGCCAACCGCGCGGCCCTGCGCCGGGTGCTGGTCAATCTCATCGACAACGCGAAGAAATATGCCGGAACCGAACACCCCATCGAGATCCTGCTCGGCGAGGACGCAGCCACCCCCACCCTTACCGTGGCCGACCGCGGTCCCGGCATCCCCGAAGACCAGCTCGAGCGGGTGCTCGCCCCCTTTGCCCGTACCGAATCGGCCATGCGCAGCGGCGTGACGGGCTCGGGCTTGGGGCTAGCCATCGTCAAGCGCACCGTCAAGGCGCTCGGCGGGCGCCTCACGCTCGCCAACCGCGACGGCGGCGGGCTTGCCGTGACCCTCGAACTGCCGCCCGCACCCCCTCCGCTTCCCAACCCTTCCTCCTCGCAGGACGCTCCATGAAACTGCTTTTCGACCTCCTTCCCATTCTCGTCTTCTTTCTCGCTTATCGAGTCGCCGGACTCTTTCCCGAAGCGGTCGCTCCCTTGGGAACGGTCTTGGCAGCGCCCCCTTCGACCCTGCCCCTCCTCACCGCCACTGCCGCGACGATGCTCGCGACCGTCGCCCAGATCCTGGCGTTGCGCCTGCGCGGACGCCCCGTCGATCGCATGCTGTGGGTGAGTTTCGTTCTGGTCACGGTTCTGGGCGGGGCGACGCTCTTCCTGCACGATCCCGCCTTCATCCAGTGGAAGCCCACGGCGCTGTACTGGAGTTTCGCCGCGGCGCTCATCGGTGCGCGGTTTTTGCGCCGCAACCTGATCCGCAGCGCCATGCAGGCGCAGCTGCGGCTGCCCGATCCCGTCTGGGCGCGGCTCTCCGACCTGTGGAGCGGATTCTTCCTGGCGATGGGCGCGCTGAACCTCTACGTCGCCTGGCATTATTCCGAAACCGTCTGGGTGAATTTCAAGCTCTTCGGCACCCTGGGCGCGATGCTGCTCTTCGTGCTCGCCCAATCCCTGTGGCTGTCCCGTCATCTCGAAGAGGAACGATCCGATGCCTGAATACGACCCCATCGCCGAACTGCGCCGGCGGCTACAGACGCTCGAACCGCTCGAACTCGAGATTCGCGACGACAGCGCCGCGCACGCCGGCCACGCCGGAGCGGCCGGTGGCGGGCATTACTGCGTGCGCCTCGTCTCGCCCCGCTTCGCAGGGCTTTCCCGGGTGCAACGCCACCGCCTGGTGTTCGCCGCTGCGGGCGATCTGATGCAAAAAGGGATTCACGCGCTCGCCGT
>NZ_JSYB01000040.1:0-11803 GCF_054823945.1 Tepidiphilus sp. HLB4
TGCACTTTTTGTAATACGAGAGTTGGCTCCTCACCGGCCCCAGTGCGCACGAGGGTCGAACCGTACCTCGCGCGCCATCGCCGCGAACTGTTCCCGCACCTTCGGATCGCTCGACGGCGGCAGCACCACCTCGAGCACCGCGTAGAGATCGCCCGGGGGATCGCTGGGCAGCCCCTTGCCGCGCAGGCGCAGCTTGCGGCCGTGCTGCGAATCGGGCGGAATGGTGAGCGTCACCGGCCCCTCCGGCGTCGGGATCTGGATTTTGGCACCGAGCACCGCCTCCCACGGCGCCACCGGCACCGTCAGGTAGAGATCCTTGTCCTCGACGCGATAGAGCGGATGGGGGCGAAATTCCACTTCCAGGTAGAGATCGCCCGGCGGGCCGCCGTTCATCCCCGGGCCGCCCTGGCCGGCGAGCCGGATTTTCTGTCCCTGCCGGATGCCCTTGGGGATGCGTACGTTGAGGGTACGCTCGCGCAGCACCACATGCCCGGATTCATCGAGCTCGGGCACGCGCAGGGTGATCGAACGCGTGGCGCCATGCAGGCTGTCTTCGAGATCGATGAGGATCTTGGCGTGATGGTCTTCCCCGCGCAGGGCAAAACCCCCGCTGCGGCGCTGGCGCGCACCGGCCGCGCCGCGGTGCATGCGCCCGAAGAGCGACTCGAAGAAATCGGAGAAATCCATCCCCTCGAAAGGACCGCCGCCCGGTGCGCCGCGGAATTCGAAGCCGGCATCCCAGCCCGGCGGCGGCGAGAAGTCCTCCCCCTGGCGCCAGTGCTCCCCAAGGCGATCGTACGCGGCGCGTTTCTCCGGATCGGAGAGCACCTCGTAGGCCTCGTTGATCTCCTTCATGCGCTCGGCCGCGTCGGGCTCCTTGCTCACGTCCGGATGGTACTTGCGCGCGAGCTTGCGCCACGCCTTCTTGATTTCCTCCGCCGTGGCCGTGCGCGGCACGCCGAGAATCTCGTAGTAGTCGCGAAACTTCATTCCGTACCGCCTCCGAACAGCCGATGAGTGCGCTCCGGGCGGCGACGGTTTCTCGCTGCCCGGGCCTCTCCATTATTGCTGGCGGCGAGGGAAATTACAAGCGCAGCGCGATGAAGTACCAGTACCGCACACGTGATGCAACCCTTGAAATTCCCACCGAGACAACCTATACCAATAAACGCAACGCACGCGTTCATCGTTGGTCCCGGTGCCGGGCGACTCCGCCCGGCCAACATTCAAGGAGGCAGCACGATGGTTACGACCCTCTTTCCCACCAACCTGTTCGAGGAGTTCGACCGGCTGCAGCGCGAACTCGACCGCCTGTGGAGCGGCTGGCCGGCGGCCATTCGTGAAACGGCGCTCGATGTCGTTTATCCAGCCATCAACGTCGGCCGCACGCCCGAGGCGGTCGAAGTGTATGCATTCGCTCCGGGCATGGATCCGGCCAAGCTCGAGGTCACGCTCGAGCAAGGCGTGCTGACGATCGCCGGCGAGCGCTCCTCGCCGATTCCGGAGAACGACCAGGTCACGGTCTATGCCAACGAGCGCTTCGCCGGCAAGTTCCGCCGCACCATCAGCCTGTCCGAGGATCTCGACCCCGACAAGGTCGAGGCGACCTACCGCGACGGCGTGCTGCGGCTGCGCATCGCGCGCAAAGCCCATCTGCAACCGCGCCGCATCGAAATCAAATGATCGCGAAAGGAGGAACGACCATGGCTGAAACCAACGTCACCACCCGCCCCGGCACCAACGTCACCGCCCAGGAAGCCCAGCGCGTCCCGACCGCGGTGCCGCGCGTCGACATCATCGAGGATCAGACCAGCATCACCCTGTGGGCCGACCTGCCCGGTGTGAGCCGCGATTCGCTGGAGATCAAGGTGGAGGGCGACACCCTTACCATCGAAGGCAACGTGTCGCTTCCCGTGAGCGAAGGCATGGAGCCGATCTACGCCGAGATCCGCGCCCCGCGCTATGCCCGCAGCTTCACCCTGTCGCGCGACCTCGACACCGCAGCGATCCAGGCCAAACTCGATCAAGGGGTACTCGAGCTGCGCATTCCGAAACATCAGCAGGCTCAACCCAAGCGCATCACGGTGCAGGCTGGCTGATTCCTTCATTTCCGGTACGGAAATGACCTTTTTGGCCGCCCATCGCCGGGCGGCCTTCGTCTGACGCAGAGGAGGACGAAGTATGAGTTCGGTACTGGAGCAATGGAAATCCGGCCTCGGCCAGAGCTGGGAGCATCTGATGGAGGGCTGGCGACAGCTGTGGGAACGGGCCGCCGGCGCGCTCACCCGCTTCCAGCCCCGCGAACGCAACGACGAAAAAAGCGCTTCGCCCAATCTGCCGGCGCCGGCTGGAGGCGTGCGCTGGGCGGTGCTCGGCGCCGACATCTACGAGACCGACGAGGCGCTCGAAGTCCGCGTCGAGATCCCCGGGCTCGACCGAGAGGATCTCGAAGTCGAGGTGCTCGACGGCCAGCTCGTGATTCGCGGTGAGAAACGCCTCGAGCGCGAGGAAAAACAGGGGCAATACCGTCTCATGCAATGCGCCTACGGCCGCTTCCAGCGCGCCATCGCGCTCCCCGTGCCGGTCAAGGCCGAAGAGGCCAAGGCGGAATATCGCGACGGCGTGCTCAAAATCACGCTGCCCAAGGCCGAGACCGCAAAAACCCGGCGCATCGCCGTTCAAGGTTGACCTTCTCTTCATCCCTGTCCGACGGCGGCCTGCGTGGCCGCCGTTTTTGCCCGCCCCATCCCCCCTGCCTTCGCCCTTTCCCGTACAATGAGCGCTTCGCACCGTCAGGAATCCGCCGCATGCGCTCCGCCCATCGCTTCACGCTGCTCTCGCTCCTTTTCATCCTTTTCATCGTGCTCGCCGCCTCGCTGGGCACGCTGCTCGCGAAGACCGCCGGAACGACCCCGGCCCAGCCGCGCGCCATCGCCCCGCGCGGCGAGCTCACCGCCGACGAGCGCAATACCGTCGAGATCTTCGCCCTCACCTCGCCCTCGGTGGTCCATATCACCACCGCCCGCCAAGCGCTCAACCTCTTCACCCTCAACGTGCTCGAAATCCCCCAGGGGACCGGCAGCGGCTTCGTCTGGGACGAAGCCGGGCATGTCGTCACCAATTTCCACGTCATCCAGGGAGCGGACGCGGCCCGCGTCACCCTGGCCGACCAGAGCACCTGGCGCGCCAAGCTCGTCGGTGTCTATCCCGACCGCGACCTCGCGGTGCTGCGCATCGACGCCCCGCCCGAACGCCTGCGCCCCATCCCCATCGGCGAGAGCAAGGGGCTCAAAGTGGGGCAGAAAGTGCTGGCGATCGGCAACCCCTTCGGGCTGGACCAGAGCCTTACCACCGGCGTGGTGAGCGCCCTCAATCGGGAGATCGAATCCGTCACCGGCCGCACCATCCGCGGCGTGATCCAGACCGATGCGGCCATCAATCCTGGCAACTCCGGCGGGCCGCTTCTCGATAGCGCCGGTCGGCTCATCGGCGTCAATACCGCCATCTACAGCCCCAGCGGCGCTTCTGCCGGCATCGGCTTCGCCATCCCCGTCGACGAGGTCAACCGCATCGTGCCGCGGCTCATCCGCGAGGGACGCATCCGCCGTCCCGTGCTCGGCATCGCCGCGGCCTCCCCCGCCTTCAACAAGGCCCTGGGCCTTCCGCCTGGAGTGGCCATCCTGCGCGTCGACCCCGATGGGCCGGCGGCGCGCGCAGGGCTCAAACCCTTCGTTCCGGTCACCGAGGGCAGCGTCGTGGTGGGCGATCTGATCGTGGCCATCGACGGCACGCCTACGCCCGATCTCGACACGCTCCTCGACGCGCTCGAGCGCTACCGGCCCGGCGACACCGTAACGCTCGACGTGCTGCGCGGCACCGAACGGCGCCAGGTTGCCGTCACCCTGGATTCCTCTTCCTGATCCTTTCTTCGGCATGAACCGCATCTTCGCCGCTTTCCTGCTGATCGCCTTTGCGACTGGCGCCGGCCGCGAGCTCACGGGCACGCCGGGCGTGATGATGGCCATGAGCAAGGCCGTCATCGACGCTTCACGCGCCGCCGTCGAGCTCGCCCTGGGGCTGGTGGGCGTGATGGCCTTCTTCCTTGGCTTGATGAAGATTGCCGAACAAGGCGGATTGCTCACCGGCATCGCCCGCCTCATCGCCCCGCTCATGCGCCGGCTCTTCCCCGAAGTGCCGCCGCAGCACCCGGCCATGGGCGCCATGATCATGAACTTCTCGGCGAACCTGCTGGGGCTGGGCAACGCGGCCACGCCTTTCGGCATCCGCGCCATGCAGGAGCTCGACCGGCTCAATCCCCATCCCGGAACGGCCACCGACGCCATGGTGCGCTTCCTCGCGATCAACACCTCCGGCCTGGCGCTGCTTCCCACCGGCGTGATCGCCCTGCGCGCGGCCGCCGGTAGCAGCGACCCAGCCGCCATCCTGCCCACCACCCTCTTTGCCACCACCTGCGCCACGCTGGCGGCGGTGTTCCTCACACCGCTCTTCGCCCGCTTCTTTCCCGCGCCACGCATTGCCCCGGCGCCAATGTCCCAGCCTGCGCAGGCGCAAGCGGACGAAGAGGCAGCGCTCGCCCCCTTGCCGCGCTGGGCAGGCTGGGCGGCGGCGCTCTCCTTCGTCGCTCTCATCGTCGCCAGCGTACGCTACGGCCAGATCGTCTCGGCCTGGATCGTCCCTTCGCTCATCGTGGCATTCATCGTGTATGGCCTCACGCGCGGCGTGGCGGTCTATGAGAGTTTCGTCGACGGGGCCAAGGACGGCTTCCAGGTGGCGCTGCGCATCATTCCTTATCTAGTCGCCATCCTCGCGGCCACGGCGCTGCTGCGCGCAAGCGGCGCCCTGCCTTTCTTCGTCGCCCTGCTCGCCCCGATCACCGAGCCGCTGGGCCTTCCCGCCGAAGTGCTGCCCATGGCCATTCTGCGGCCGCTGTCGGGCTCCGGGGCTTTCGCGCTCCTTGCCGATCTCCTCAAGGACCCGAGCGTCGGCCCCGACAGCTATGCCGGCTGGCTCGCCTCCACCTTGCAGGGCTCGACCGAGACCACCTTCTACGTGCTGGCGGTCTACTTCGGCGCCGTCGGCATCAAGAAGATGCGCCACGCCATCGCCGCGGGGCTCACGGCGGATCTGGCCGGAGTGGCCGCGGCGGTTTTCATCTGTTCCTGGCTTTACCCGGGCGCTGCGTGAGGCGCCTCGCTGCTACAATATCGGCATCCCTTGCCGCGGATGCTCGCCATGCTCCACGTTCTCGTCATTCCCGTGACGCCCTTCGAGCAGAATTGCTCGCTGCTGTGGTGCGACCGCACCGGTGAGGCCGCCGTCATCGATCCGGGCGGAGACCTCGAGCGCATCGAAGAGGCGATCCGCACCCGCAATCTGAACGTGCGCCAGATCCTGCTCACCCATGGGCACATCGACCACGCCGCCGGGGCCCCGGAACTTGCCCGGCGCATGGGTGGCATACCCATCCTCGGGCCGCAAGAAGAAGAACGTTTCTGGCTGCAGGCGCTGCCGGAGCAGGCGCGTACCTTCGGTTTCGGCAAGGTCGAAGCCTTCCTGCCCGATCGCTGGCTCGAAGAGGGCGACACGGTATCCATCGGAGAACACACCCTGGAAGTCCTCCACGTCCCCGGCCACACGCCGGGGCACGTGGTCTACTTCGCGCCCGACGAGCGGCTCGCCTTCGTGGGCGACGTGCTCTTTGCCGGCTCCATCGGGCGCACCGATTTTCCCCGCGGCGATCACCGTCAGCTCATCAGCGGCATCCTCGCCAAGCTGCTGCCCTTGGGCGACGACGTACGTTTCGTGCCGGGACATGGGCCGATGTCGACCTTCGGCGAAGAGCGCCTGAACAACCCCTTCCTCGTCTAGCCTCGCTCATTCGGCCCGATAGCGCCCCGGAGCGCGGGCCCATTCTTCGGTGAGCCCCCAGGCTTGGGCGTCCGGCGCGACCGTCTCCAACCGCTCCTGCTCCTGCGTAGGCAAATCGGGGAAGAAGTCGATTCCCGTGGCCTGCTCGATCGCCCGCACCGTGGTGAGATATGCCCGCAGGTCGGCCTGCGGTGGCGTGTCTTGCGGCATGAGAAAGGCGAGCGCCCGCCGTCGCCCCTCCTCGTCCTCGCCCCAGAAGATGCGGAAGAACGCTCTGGGGATCGCGATCCATTCCGGGGAAAAACGCGGCGGATTCTCGTCGAACACCGGCCCCACCACCACCCACAGCACGCGCGAATTCGGTGCGAAGCGGTCGGCCTCCACCGCCTCCAGCCGCTGCCAGCTTCCCTGGTTGAGTTGCGGGCGCTGCGGCGCGACGTTGGAGAGCAGAAACGTGGCGCGCTGCGCTTCAGGCCCATAGCGGGTGCCGATCAGGAAATTCGGCGCCATGTGCCCGCGGTCAAACCCCGAGCCGCGGTAGGATTCGTGCCGCACGCAATGCCAGCCCAGACGGCAGCGCAGAGTGCGGGGATCCGGCTCGAACTGCGCCGGACGCCGTTGCAGGCGATGACCCGGCGGCGGATCGGCGCGATAGGCCACCCAGCGCGGTACGCCATGCCATTCGGAATAACCGACGACGAAACCCGGATTGACGAGTTCGGTGGTGAGCAGCCGGTCGACGGTGTCGCGCACGCGCGGCCAGCCGCCGGGCGAATCCTGTGGCAGGGCGCTGCGCCCCGTCCACAGCCAAACGAAGAGCAGCAACAGCGCCAGCAGCGCCACGGCGCCCGAGCGCCCCACCCCTCGCCTTCCGCGCTTCACGCCCACTTCATTTCCTTTCCTCCGGATGCCAGGAAGCGATTATATCGATTGCCTTCCTTCGCTGACTTTTCCTACAATGCAGCGTCTTCGTTGGACGCCATCTCCATGCTCGAACGCCTCTTCCAGCTCAAGGCCCACGGCACCGACGTGCGCACCGAAGTGCTCGCGGGGCTCACCACCTTCCTGACGATGGCCTACATCGTCTTCGTCAACCCCGAGATCCTCGGCTCGGCCGGCATGCCGCGCGAAGCCGTCTTCACCGCCACGTGCCTCGCGGCGGCGATCGGCTCGGCCATCATGGGGCTGTACGCCAACTACCCCATCGCCCTCGCCCCGGGCATGGGGCTCAACGCCTACTTCGCCTTCGTCGTGGTCGGAACGCTCGGCTATTCCTGGCAGACGGCGCTCGGAGCCGTCTTCATCTCCGGCTGCCTTTTCCTCATCGTTTCCGCGCTGCGCATCCGCGAGTGGATCATCGACGCTATCCCCGCCAGTCTCAAGTTCGCCATCTCGGCCGGCGTGGGATTCTTCCTCGCGCTCATCGGCCTGAAGAACGCGGGGCTAGTGGCGGCGCACCCGGCCACCTTCGTCACGCTCGGCGACCTGCACCGCCTGCCGGTGCTGCTCGCCGTGATCGGTTTCCTCGCCATCCTGGCGCTGGAAGCACGCCGCGTCACCGGCGCGGTGGTGATCGCCATCCTCGGGGTGACACTCGCCGCCGTGGCCCTGGGGCTCGTCCCTTTCAAGGGCCTCTTCGCCCCGCCGCCCTCGCTCGCCCCCACCTTTCTGGCCATGGACATCAAAGGGGCGATCGACACGGGCATCCTCTCCATCGTGCTCACTTTCTTCCTCGTGGAACTCTTCGACGCCTCCGGCACGCTCATCGCCGTGGCCCAGCGCGCGAAGCTGCTCGACGCCCAAGGCCGCCTGCCGCGCCTGGGACGGGCGCTCATGGCCGACTCCACCGCCATCGTGCTTGGCGCGGCGCTGGGGACGTCCTCGACCACCACCTACCTCGAATCGGCCGCCGGAGCCTCGGTGGGCGGGCGCACGGGGCTCACCGCCGTGGTGGTGGCGATCCTCTTCCTCGCCATGCTCGTGTTCTCCCCGCTCGCGGCCATGGTCCCGGCCTATGCCACCGCGCCGGCGCTCCTCTACGTGGCCACCCTCATGGCGCGCGGGCTGGCGCAGGTGCAGTGGGACGACCTCACCGAAGCGGCACCGGCAGCGGTCACCGCCATCACCATCCCCTTCACCTTCTCGGTGGCCAACGGTCTGGCCTTCGGTTTCATCACCTACACCGCCCTCAAGCTCCTCACCGGGCGCGTGCGCGAGCTGCCGCTCGCCGTAGCCGTGATCGCCGGCGTGTTCCTGCTCAAGTTCGCCCTGCTCTGACTTTCGGGCGCCGCACCCGACAGCGAGCGTCGCGCCCCGAATCACCCCCATCGGGGCTCGACCTTGACTTCCGTCAAGGACGGCATCGCCCTCGCGCGCTATCCTGCGAACTTTCCGAGTCGGATTCCTGCGCCCGATGATGAATTCCTCCCGCGTGCGCCGCCCTGAACTCGTCTGCCCCGCCGGCAACCCGGCCATGCTCAAGGCCGCCGTCGAACACGGAGCGGACGCCGTCTATCTCGGCTTCAAGGACGCCACCAACGCGCGCAACTTCAACGGCCTCAATTTCGACGAACGCAGCCTCGCGCAGGCGATCGAGCTGGCGCATGCGCACGGCTGCCGCGTCTTCCTCGCCCTCAACACCTATCCCCAAACCGAAGGCTGGGCCCACTGGACGGCGGCGGTCGACCGGGCCGCGGCGCTCGGGGTCGACGCCCTCATCCTTGCCGATCTCGGCCTGCTGGCCCATGCGCGCGAGCGCCATCCCGAGCTGCGTATACACCTGTCGGTCCAAGGCTCGGCCACGAACCACGAGGCGCTCGCCTTCTATCACGAGCGCTACGGCATCGAGCGCGCCGTGCTGCCGCGCGTGCTCTCGCTCGAACAAGTGGCGCAAGTGGTGCGGCAGAGCCCCGTGGCGGTCGAGGTCTTCGGCTTCGGCGGGCTGTGCGTGATGGTCGAGGGGCGCTGCGCGCTGTCGGCCTACGCCACCGGACAGTCGCCCAACTGCCACGGCGCCTGCTCGCCGGCCAAATTCGTGCGCTGGGACGAAACGCCGCAAGGGCTGGAGGCGCGGCTCAACGGCTTTCTCATCGACCGCTACGCCCCTGAGGAACCGGCCGGCTACCCCACCCTGTGCAAGGGCCGTTTCGCGGTGGGGGGACACACTTACTACGCCATCGAGGAGCCCACCAGCCTCAACACGCTGGAGCTGCTGCCGCGCCTCATCGAGATCGGCGTCGCCGCCATCAAGATCGAAGGCCGTCAGCGCAGCGCGGCCTACGTGGCGCAGGTCACCCGCGTGTGGCGCGAAGCGATCGACGCTGCCCTCGCCGCCCCCCAGGATTTCTCCCCACACCCGCAGTGGCTCGCCGCGCTCGACCGTGTCAGCGAAGGCGCGAGCCACACGCTGGGCGCCTATTCCCGGCCGTGGAAATGACCTCCATGAACCCGCTTTCGTTCGAACTGGTGCTCGCACCCATCCCCTACTTCTGGCCGCACGGGCGTGTCCTTTCCTTCTACGAGGCGATCGCCGAAGCGCCCGTCGACGCCGTCGTGCTCGGCGAGACCGTCTGTGCCCGCCGCGCCGAGCTGCGCCTGCCCGACTGGATCGCGCTCGGACGCGACCTCGCCGCCGCAGGCAAGCGCGTCGTCCTCGCCGGCTACGCCCTCATCGAATCCGAATCGCACCTCAAATGGGTGCGCCGCCTGGTGGAACAGGACGAATTCGCCGTCGAGGCGAACGAGATGGGCACGGTGCGCCTGCTCGCGGCCGCCGGCCGCCGCGACTGGATCGCTGGTGCTTCGCTCAACGTCTACAATCCCCATGCGCTCGCGCAGCTGCACGAGGCCGGGGCGCGCCGCTGGCTGCCGCCGCCGGAGCTCTCCCGCGCGGCGCTCGCGCACCTGCTGGAGGGTTTCACCGCTCTGGAGCAGGGAACGATCGAGACCGAACTGCCGGTATGGGGCCCCCTTGCGCTGGCGCATTCGGCGCGCTGCTTCACCGCCCGCCATTACCGGCTGCAGAAGGACGCCTGCGAATTCCGCTGCCTGGCGCATCCAGCCGGACTGCCGCTCGCCACGCGCGACGGCGCCGACTTCCTCGTGCTCAACGGCGTCCAAGTCCTCTCCGCCCGCCCGTGGTCCCTGATGGACCGCTTGGAGGAAGTCACCCCACTCGCGCAGGCTCTGCGCCTCGTGCCCGCCCCCGAAGGCACCCTCGAGCGGATCGCCGCCCTCGACCGCGCCCGACGCCTGGGTGAAATGCCCGCGCCCGAGCCAGAGTCGTGCAACGGCTTCTGGTACGGTGAAAGCGGCTTCGTGTACCGCGCCCCCTCTTCTTCCCCTCTTGCCGCCCGATGATGAAAGACGACCGCTTCGTCATTCCGCCCGCACTCGCCCGGATCGTCTCCCGCCTGCCGCAGACCCCGCCGGCGGCCGTGCTCGCCTTCGCCCTTGACCGCCTGCTCTTTCCCCGGCTGCCGCTGCCGGAGCTCGACGCGCTCCTCGAGCAACCGCTGCGCATCGAAGTGAGCGACCTCGGCTTGCGGCTCGCCCTCACCCTCACCCGACGTGGTTTTCGCCCCCTGCCAGCGCACGTCGCGCCGCGTCTGACGCTGCGCGCCACCACCCGCGACTTCCTCGCCCTGCTGCGCCGGGAAGAAGACGCCGACACGCTTTTCTTCCAGCGGCGCCTGGCGCTTTCCGGCGACACCGAACTGGGGCTGCTCGTGAAGAACACGCTGGATGCGATCGAGATCGAACTGCCGTTCCTGCCGCGTCCTCGGTAACGAAGCGGAAACCCTGTCGCGAATCGGCAACGCCTCTCGGCGGTAACTTTGATCCAGCGCAAACTTCGGCGCTTTTCCCCTGTGGGAAAAGAGAAGGTGGGCTAAAGTCGCCTTACAGATTTTTCTTCCGCCGGAGGTCCTTCATGATGCGCAAACCCTTGTTCGCCGCGATCGCCGCCGTCTTCGCCGTCTCCGCCGTCCAGGCGGCCCAGCCCAGCCTCTCTGCCGAACTGCGCGAAAAGGCCAAGGCCATCATCCAGCCGATCGAACCAGCGAAGATCGATCATCCGGCCAAGGTCGACCTCGGCCGCCAGCTCTTCTTCGAGCCGCGCCTGTCGCTATCCGGCATCATCTCCTGCAACACCTGCCACAACCTGTCGCTGGGCGGAGTGGATAACCTCAAGACTTCCATCGGTCACAAATGGCAACCGGGGCCGGTGAATGCCCCCACCGTCTTCAACTCCTCGCTCAACATCGCCCAGTTCTGGGACGGTCGCGCCGCCAATCTGCAGGAACAGGCCGCCGGCCCGATCCAGGCGCCGGTCGAGATGGCCATGCCCCACACGCTCGCCGTGGCCGTGATCCAGTCCATCCCCGGTTACGTCGAAACGATTAAAACCATCTATGACACCGACGTCGTCACCCTCGATCACATCACCGATGCGATGGCCGAGTTCGAGAAGACGCTGGTCACGCCCAACGCCCGTTTCGACAAGTGGCTCAAGGGCGACGACAAGGCGCTCACCGCCACCGAGCTCGAGGGCTTCAAGATCTTCTATGAGAGCGGCTGCATCGCCTGCCACAACGGCCCCAACCTCGGCGGCAATTCCTTCCAGAAACTCGGCGTGGTCGAACCGTACAAATCGACTTCGCCGGCCGAAGGTCGAGCGGCGGTGACGAAAAAAGACGAGGATCGCTGGTACTTCAAGGTGCCGACGCTGCGTAACGTGGAACTTACCTACCCCTACTTCCACGACGGCGAGGCAGCCACGCTGGAAGATGCGGTCACCCTCATGGGGCGACTGCAGCTCGGCCGCACCTTCACCGCCGACGAGCTGAAGAAAGTCGTCGCCTTCCTGCACACCCTCACCGGCGAACGGCCGCAGATGCCTTTGCCGCTGCTGCCG
>NZ_JSYB01000041.1:0-2851 GCF_054823945.1 Tepidiphilus sp. HLB4
AAATTTACAGAAAAAAGGTTGCACAACCTCGTCTGACCGCCTGCCCCAGACTGACCTGCACACTCTCGACCACACCCGCAATGCGCGGAACAATGTGCGAAGTCCGGTCTTCATTCAGACGAATTTCGCCTGGCAATTGCAAAACAGACTTGATGCGCGCAGGACCTGCCGTGTCGATGCCAATGGATGCGGCCTTGATTTGTGCATCGCTAAGCTCGACCTTCCCTTCCTCTTGGTTCAGGACGAACATGAAGGGCTCGGTGGCAGTCTGGGCAACGATGCTGATCTCGAACGCGTGTGGCTCGGGCACCACCTCACGGCTCACCAGGCTGTCCTTGTCAGGTGCAAAGTTGAGGGTCTGCGTCTCTCCGGTCAAGCGCGTGATGGTGGCGCTGACTTTGGCTGCATTGTTTGGAAGCGGCTTATCTTTGCTGAACAGCCAGATCCGCAGGCGTGGTTCGCCTCCGTCCTCGGCCAGCAAAGCCTCCAGCCCAAAATCTCCTTCCTTGAACAGCTTGCCGCCATGAGGCCCCTTGCTGGGGCCTTCGTGGTGCTCGCCGTCAGCGTGGCCTTTGTCATGATCGTGCCCATCGCCACTCGTCTTGCCGTGGTGCTCACCATCACTGTGCGCTTTCGCTTCAACGTGGCTGCCATGACCGTGGCCATCATCTTCCGCCGTCTTGCTTGTCTTGTTGCTCAGAATGGCGGTGCCAAGCACTACGCCAGTCACGGCAATTGCAGCGATGGCGACCAACTGCTTTTTGCTGATGTTCAGTTTTTTTGTGTCGATTTTCATATTCATTCCTGATTGGATGGCTTGTCGGCATTCGGGGTGGAGTCGCCGAGCACCCGGTCAATGTCCGCCGCCGCGCGATGCGCTTCGGCCAGTGCCTTGAGGTATTGGGACTTGGCGGCGAAGTAGGTGCGCTGCGCGTCTAGCACTTCTAGAAAGTTGAACTTGCCGTTCTCGAATCCGATGGTGGCTGCGTCGTAGGCACTCTTAGCCCCGGGGAGTACGTCCCGTTGCAAGACCTCGACTTCCCTGCGAATGGCGTCCAGCCGCTCGCGGGCTTGCATCACTTCAGTGCCGACTCGCACGTTCAACGCCTGGAGTTCGTCCCGGGCTTTGTCTTCGCGCTTCAGCGCTTCCAGCAAGTTGCCCTGATTGCGATCAAACAACGGCAACGGCACGGAGACGCCGAACAGCAGCTGATCACGCTGCAGCTCATTGGAGCGCTTCACTCCCAGGCTGAAGGTGACATCGGGTACCCGCTTGCTGCGCTCCAAATCGACCAGTGATCTGCGGCGTTCCATCTCTAGCTGCGCACGACGCAAGGTTGGCGAGACAGACAGGCGTTGCTGGACACTGTCGAAGCTTGGAACGGGCGGGAGCGCTTCAACATTGCCCGCGACGAGGGTGAAGCGAGGTGGATTGGCACCCAGCAAGCTGGCAAGACGTCCCCGAGCGTTGCGCAGCTCGCTTTGCGCCTGGGCGAGTTCAACGCGCACCCCGGCCTCAGCCACCCGGGCCTTTGATTCTTCGACGGGAGAAACCTTACCCGCTGCCACGCGCTTGGCAACCGCGTCGGTCGCTTTTCTCGCCAAATCGACACTGTCAAGAGCCAGTGCTACACGCTCCTGGGCTGCCAGCGTTTCGAAGAAGGCGGCGACCACAGCGGCGCGGATTTCGATGCGCCGCACATTCAGGTCTTCCACTGCGATGTCGCGCCCTCGCTCGGCGGCCGCGATACGGGCCGCGCGCTTGCCGCCCATTTCAACGGGAAGGTTGATCTGCACGCTTTGTGTACGGGTCTGTGCGCGCTGGTCTTCCAGTAAATAGGCAAGCTCTGGGTTAGGGCGCGCTTGCGCTTGAAGCACCTGACCTTCAGTAGCCTCAATTTCACGTTTTGCGACGGTAAGGTCTGGATTGCCGTCGAGCGCCAACGCGATGGCTCTCTGCAACGTCAGAGGCGTCGCCACATCGGCCTGCGACTCAGATTGGGCTGTGCGGTTGGCTTGGGCAGCAGGCAGCGATTGGGCAAAAGATACTCCTGCGGTGAGCGCAATGAGCAGGCCCGCTGCAGTTGCCTTTTTTGTAGCCCTATGAACGGCAAGTGACGCCCGTCGTTTTTGCTTGTGAATACTCTTCAACATCCGATTCTCCAGTGATTTCAAAGACACGAGGAAATCGGCGGAGAGCGATCCAAATGATCGCCTGCTACATCGTCACGTCAGCGGCGCAAAGGCGGCTTTGTGCGGTCACGCACCAAGCGCGACTGCTTTAGTGACGACGAGGGAAGGAACGCGCTCCCCGCCGATCAGGCGAGGACACGTCACTGCGGGCGTTCTAAGCGTTCGAAAGGGGGCGACGTAAGATGCAGCCAGTAGTCCGCTATGTCTAGGGACGAGCTGAACATCGGCGGGAGAGTCACCTCCCCAGGCAGGGCTGATGAACACCCCGCATGGCAGGATGCGCAATCAGGGTCACCGCCACCGGTTTTGGCTGGATCGGGTGCTGTCTCTTTACCATCAGTAGCCTTGTGCTGATGGTCATGGTGACCGAAGTGTTTGGCTGCGGCCCCAGTTTCGTGCTGGCAATAGGATGCAATCGCTGCCCAACTGAGCTGCAGCGGCATCAATACCAGCAGAAAAATCATAAACAAGCGACGCGTGGTCAAGGGAACCTCTGCACTACCCCGCCCACTCGTTCGTGGCGACGAGTTGAGGGTCAATATCGTTTCGTAGGATGGGATCGAAACAGATGCTGAACGGTTCTTGGGCTCCAGCAAGCCCCTTCGTGGGCCCTCTGCAGCCTCATCCGGCGGTTGTGCAACCTTTTTTCTGTAAATTT
>NZ_JSYB01000042.1:0-106039 GCF_054823945.1 Tepidiphilus sp. HLB4
GCCAAGAAGTTTTGCCGCCTTGCCTGTGCTTATGGTGTTTTCCATGAACACCATTATGGACTAATTTGCACTTTTTGTAATACGAGAGTTAGCTCCTTCAATCCTCATCTTCCCGCCCTCTGGCGAGCCCTTGGGCGTAAAGCCGGTTCTTGGACGCGCCAGTCAATTCCACCGCCAGCCGCACCGCCTCGCCGAACGGCACCCCGGCCTGCGTCAGGCGCGCGAGCACCCTCCGCCCCTCTTCCTCGCGCGCGGCCTGCGCCTCTCCCGGACCCAGAATGAGGACGAACTCGCCGCGCGTGCGCTCGGGGCGCTCCTCGAGCCAAGCAGGCATCTGCGCAAGTGGCAGGCGCACCGTTTCCTCGAAGCGCTTGGTGAGCTCGCGCGCAAGGAAGAGTTCGCGCGTCCCGCCCAGCACCTCCAGCATGTCGGCCACGCTCTCCCGCACCCGGTGCGGCGCCTCGTAGCACGCCACCGGCACTTCCTCGGCCGCGAGCGAAGCCAGGAGCTTGCGCCGCGCCGCCTGCTTCGGCGGCAGAAACCCGATGAAGCGAAACCCCGGCTCGACGAAACCGGCCACCGACAGCGCCGCGATCACGGCGCTCGGCCCCGGCACCGGCACCGCCGCGAAGCCGGCCGCGCGCACGGCGGCGACGATGCGCGCGCCCGGATCGCAGATGCCGGGCGTGCCCGCATCGGAAATCAGCGCCACGTGTTCGCCACGCGAAAGCCGCACCACGATCGCCTGCGCCGCGGCCTGCTCGTTGTGCTCGTGCGCCGGCAGCATCGGCGTGCGGATGCCCCAGGCATCGAGCAGCCGCTGGCTGTGGCGCGTGTCCTCGGCCGCGATACAATCGACCCCAGCAAGTACCGCGCGCGCCCGCGGACTCAGATCGGCCAGATTCCCCAAAGGGGTAGCCACCACGTAGAGCGCCGGCGCGGCCTGACGCCACGCCCCCTGCGCGATCACTTCCGGATCCATCGCTCACGCCCATGACACGAAAACCCGATTTTGCGCCCAATCCCGCCCCCGCCACAAGCGCCCGCGCCGTCGGCACCGCGTACGAGGCGCTCGCCGCCGCCTGGATCGAACGCCAAGGCGTGCGCCTGCTCGCGCGCAACGCCGCCAGCCGCCGCGGGGAGATCGACCTCATCGGCCTGCACCACGGCACGCTCGTCTTCTTCGAAGTCCGCCACCGCCGGCGCAGCGACTACGGCGGCGCCGCCGAGAGCGTCACTGCCGCAAAACAGCGGCGCATCCTCGCTGCGGCCCGCTACTGGCTCAACGGTCCCGCAGGGCGACACCATATGGACCGCCCCTGCCGCTTCGACGTGCTCGCCTTCGACGGCGAAGCGCAGATCCCCGAGTGGATCCAAGGCGCCTTCGACCTCGGCGCGGCATGGTGAGCGACACGCCATGTTAGACTAAATCGATGGATCTGATCGAACACCTCACCGAGCCCTTCCTCTTCCAGGCCGCCCTCTTGCAGGAGACGGCACCGGCGCTCGCCGCCCCCTGCGCCGCGGCCGCCGAGATTCTCGCGCAGAGCCTGCTGCAGAGCGGCCGCATCCTCGTCTGGGCCGAGGGGCCGGAACGGGCGCTCGCCGAGCTCTTCGTGCAGCGCCTGTGGCATGGGCTCGACCGCGAGCGCCCGCCGGTGGCGGCACTGCGGCTCGAAGGCGAAGGAGAGGACGTGCTTCGCCCCTTCACGGCGCTGGCGCAGCCGGGCGATACGCTCGTCTTGCTCTTCGCCCGTCCGAATCCGACCGCCACGGCGCTGCGCGAGGCCGCCCACGAAAACGGCATCGCCCTGGTCGCGCTCGGCACCGACCCCGCGGGCACATGGTTCGCCGAACTCGCCGGCAGCGACGTCCCGCTGGAGCTGCCGGAACTGCCGCCGTCGCGCCACGGCGAACTCATGCTCTTCACGCTCGATCTTCTCGTCGAAGCCCTCGACGCCGTTCTCCTCGGAGATTTCGCATGACCCGCATCCCTCTGCGTTCCACCCTCGTCCTGTTCGCGATCGCTGCCGCGACGGCGCTGCCGCTTGCCGGCTGTTTTCCCATCATGGCGGGCGGCGCGGCGGTAACCGCCTCGGTCGCCTCCGACCGGCGCACCAGCGGCGCCATGGTCGACGACGAGGCGATCGAATGGAAAGTCGGCGACAAGATCGCCCAGCGCCTGGGCGATCGCGTCCACATCAACGTCACTTCCTACAACCGCATCGTGCTGCTCACGGGCGAAGCCCCGCGCGAGACAGACAAGGCGCTGGCCGAGCAGCTCGCCCGCGAGACCGACAACGTGCGCGACGTGGTCAACGAGATCCAGATCGCCAACCCCACCTCGCTCGGCTCGCGCGCGAGCGATTCGAGCATCACGGCGCAGGTCAAGGCCCGCTTCGTCAACCAGAGCAAAGGCGCCTTCGCCGCCAACCATGTCAAAGTCGTCACCGAGAACGGCGTCGTCTACCTCATGGGGCTCGTCACCCGGCGCGAGGCCGACGCCGCCACCCAGATCGCCCGCACCACCAGCGGCGTGCGCAAGGTCGTGCGCGTCTTCGAATACATCCCCGAAGAAGAAGCCCGCCGGCTCGACCGCCAAGGCGCCGAACCCAAGGATACGCCGAAAGGCAACCCCTGATTCAGGCTTTCACGTCGAGGTGCGAGACGGTGCCGACGCTGCCCGACTCGCGCAGATAGATTCCCGTGCTGCGCAGCATCCCCAGAGCCTGGCTGCCGTCGGTCACCGTCAGCGGCGTCGCCGCCCGCGCCAGGCCGATCGCGCCGACGTCCGCCTCGGGCAGCGCGATCAAGGCATCGCGACGATACGGATGCCAGACGTAGAGCTGCGACCACGCCGGGTCGCTCTCGTCGATCCAGCCGTTGCCGTCGGTATCGAGCGCAGCGAGTTCGCCGAAGCCGTCGCCGGTGCTCGGACCGAAGAGCTCCCGTCCGTCATCGACGCGGCCATTGCCATCGCGATCGAACACGAGGAACCCCTTGCCGCTCGTCGGCAGCGGCAGATTCACCTCCGAGCCGTCGCCGTGCAGATCGAAGCGAAAGCCGAAGTCGCGCAATTCCGCCTCCGTGTCGGCGAAATCGAGCACCAGCGGATCTTGCGCCTCCGCACCGAACGCCGCCCGCACCTCGGTGGCGGTGGCGCGCGTGAGCGCCAAGCCCAGAGAAAACTCGATGCTGCGCCCGTCGGCCGTCTGCACGCGGCCACTCGCCGAGAAGGAGAGCTGCTCCACCGTCAGGGTACGCACCGTCAGCGTCCCGCCCAAACCGGTGCCGCTGCTGGCTGAACTACTGGCGGAATCTTCGGGCACGCGAGCGGCCGCCGGCACTTCCGCCGATGGCGTCTCGATCTGACGGACTTCGACCAGATCGATCGAACGCCCCAAAGCCCACTCGAGCAGGCGTTTCAACACCTGTAAAGACGGGGACAAATCCCCCTCCTCCTGCACCGGCTCGGTCGGAATCGCGGCGGAAGTCTGCATCTGCCGCCCCGCCTCCTGCAGCCGCGCGGCGGCCTCATCCCTGCTTCCGCTCGCCCCCTCCTTCCGCCACGTCAGGCGTAGCGACGCCTCTTGCCGTTGCCACGACGCAGACTGCGATTCCATCGCCACCCGTGAATCCACGATCTTCATGGCCCCTCTCCCCCGGAACGTCTTGGGTGTGTTTACGGCAAATGCCAAAAAAACTTGAGGCCATAAAGGGTTGTGTGCCAGTTCAAGCCCCCCTGCCGCGGACCCGCTCAGTACACCACGATCTCCGCCTCCAAGCTGCGCCAGAGATACCACGTCGCCGCCGTGCGCCACGGACGCCAGCGCTCGCCGGCTTCGAGCCACACCCGCCGCGGTGCCTTCTGCGGCAGCCCTGCATGGCGCACGAGCGCCCGGCGCAGACCCAGGTCGTCGATCGGCCACACGTCCGGCCGCCACAGATGGAAGATGAGGAACATCTCCGCCGTCCAGCGACCGACGCCACGCACGGCGAGCAGCGTGCGCAGGATCTCCTCGTCGCCCATCTCCCGCCAGCGCCGGGGATCGAGCCGCCCGGCGATGAAATGCTCCGCCAGACTGACGAGCCAGGACGCCTTGGCGCCGGACAGGCCCGCCTCGCGCAGGCGCGCCGCCCCCGCCTGGAGCACGGTCTGCGGTGAGATCGCCCCGAGTCCTCCTTCGAGCCGCTCCCACACCCGGCGCGCCGCCTGCACCGACAGCTGCTGCCCGACGATCGCCCGGGCGAGCGTGGCGAATGCATCGCCGGAGGGCGCCACGGCGGGCGGCCTTGACCGCGCGATCAGCGTCGCGAGCAAGGCGTCGCGCGCCCCCAGCGCCGCGCAGGCTTCTTCCCACCACTCGGGAGCCATCCCCCCTTCGCTCATGATCCTCCCTCGCGTGCGGCGAGCGCCGTGAGCAGCCGCTCGTGGATGCCCTCGAAACTGCCGTTGCTCATCACGAGGATCGCATCGCCCGGGCGCGCCTGCGCGACGATTCCGGCCACGAACGCCTCGATCTCCTCGCCCACCGTCGCCCGCACCCCGAGCGGGGCCAGCGCCTCGCGCGCATCCCAGCTCAGACCCCTGGCGTAGC
Organism: Tepidiphilus sp. HLB4; assembly: GCF_054823945.1. Classification (NCBI taxonomy): domain Bacteria; kingdom Pseudomonadati; phylum Pseudomonadota; class Hydrogenophilia; order Hydrogenophilales; family Hydrogenophilaceae; genus Tepidiphilus; species Tepidiphilus sp. HLB4. Next base: position 4,599 of record NZ_JSYB01000042.1, read on the forward strand.
AATGCACCCGATCCGCTCCGGCGAGCGCCTCGGGCAAGGCGGCGCGCATCACGCCCAGTTTCATCGTGTTCGAACGCGGCTCGAAGACCGCGATCAAGCGCCCCGGCACGCGCGGACGCAGCGCGGCGATCGTCTCGCGGATCGCCGTCGGATGATGGGCGAAATCGTCATAGACCGCCACGCCGGCCACGACCCCGCGCCGCTCCAGCCGCCGACGCACGCCGCGGAATTCGGCCAGCGCCGCGAGCCCATCCTGCGGACGCACCCCGACGTGGCGCGCCGCGGCGAGCGCCGCGAGCGCATCGAGGGCGTTGTGCCGCCCCGGCACCGGCAGTGCGATCTCGCCCAGCGGGCGCCCCTCGCAGAAGAACTCGGCCGAAGCGCCGTCTTCCGCGACCGCCACCGTCCATTCCGCATCCGGACCCGGCACCAGCCCGAAGCGCTCCACCTGCGACCAGCAGCCGCGGGCGAGCACCCGTTCGAGTGCCGCTTCGCCGGCGAGCGCCACGATGCGCCCCGAGCGCGGCATCGTGCGCACCAGATGGTGGAACTGCGTCTCGATCGCCGCCAGATCGGGGTAGATGTCCGCGTGGTCGAACTCCAGGTTGTTGAGAATCGCCGTGCGCGGCCGATAGTGCACGAATTTCGCCCGCTTGTCGCAGAAGGCCGTGTCGTACTCGTCGGCCTCGATCACAAAGAACGGCCCCGCCCCCAACTGCGATGAACGCGCGAAATTTCCCGGCACTCCACCGATGAGAAAACCCGGAGCGAGCCCGTTCGCCTCGAGAATCCAGGCGAGCATCGAACTCGTGGTCGTCTTGCCGTGCGTTCCTGCCACCGCCAGCGTCCACCGGCCGGGCAGGATGTGCTCGGCCAGCCACTGCGGCCCGGAGACGTAGGGCAGCCCCCGGTCGAGGATCTCCTCGAGCAATGGGTTGCCGCGCGAGATGGCATTGCCCACCACGAAGACATCGACCGGCAGATCCGCCTGCTCCGCCCCGTAGCCCTCGATCCAATCGATCCTCTCGGCCTCGAGCAGCTCGGACATGGGCGGATACACATTCGCGTCACAGCCGCTGACCTCGTGCCCGGCCTGCCGCGCCAAAAGCGCGAGGCTTCCCATGAAGGTGCCACCGATCCCCAGCACATGGATGCGCATCGCCTCTTACCCCTCGAGCGGAAAAACGCCGATGGTAAAATGCCCCACGATCCTGCACAACCCGTGGAACGCCCATGCCCAGCAGCCGCACCTTCGAGTCGCTCGACGCCCGCGAAGAGATCGCCGAGCTTGCCGCGCGGCTCATCTACGACGAAGGCATACGAGACTATGCGCTCGCCAAGCGCAAGGCCGTCAAGCAGCTCGGGTTGTCGCCGCGCACCATGCTGCCCACCAACGAAGCGATCGAAGAAGCGCTCGCGCGCCGCGCCGCCGAATACCAGGACGAGGACGACGCCGAGCGGCTCGGGCGCATGCGCCGCGCCGCCGCCGAAGTGATGCGCTGGCTCGAGCCCTGGAGCACCTACCTCGTGGGCCACGTGCTCGAGGGCACCGCCGGGCCGCTGTCGGTCGTCGACATCGACCTCTACGCCGAGAGCGCCAAGGAAGTCGAGATCTTCCTGCTCAACCACCCCTGGCTGCGTTTCGACGTCCACACGCCGCGCGCCGGTGGCGCCAAAGAACCCGAAACGGTCTTCGAGTTCGACTGGCACGGCGTGCCGGTGAGCCTGCGCATCTGGCCCCTGTCGAGCGAGCGCAACCTCAAGCGCAGCGAACACCGGGCGCGGCTGCCGGCCGTCCTTGCCCTGCTCGAACCGCCCGCCTCTCTTTCTCCGGCCGAGCCCGCGCGATGACCTCCGCCGACCAGGAAGAGGCATCCTCCCCATTCCTACGGCGCCGGCGGCTGCTCGCCGCCCTCGCTGCCCTGGGGTTAGGGGGAACCCTCCTGTGGCTCGCCCGCCCCCAGGGCGACCCGGCGGCGCACGCGGCGCTCTCCCGCCTCATCTATGCCAAGCTGCAAGAGCCCGACGGAACCCCCAGGCGCATCGCCACCGACTGGCGCGAGCGCGTGCGCATCGTCAATTTCTGGGCCACGTGGTGTCCTCCCTGCCGCGCCGAGCTGCCGCTGCTCGCCGCCGCGAGCCAGGCGTGGCCGGAAGAAAAAGTACAATTCCTCGGCCTCGCGCTCGACGACAAAGAGGCCGTGCGCCGCTATCTCGAACGCACCCCCTTGCCCTATCCCGTCCTCCTCGCCCCGCCCGCGCTCCTCGATCTCACCGTCCCCCTGGGCAACCGCCGCCGGGTCCTTCCCTTCACCCTGGTGATCGACCCCCACGAGGAACAGGTCGCCGCCCAGGTCGGACCCGTGACCCGCGCCAAGCTCGACGGCTGGATCCACGCCGCCCTCACGGACGACGCCGCGTCCCGTTGATTTCCAGCAATTTCCCGTTGCACCTTCTCATCCAACGCCTTGCCCGGGCGCATGCTATGATGAAAATAGACACTTTTTCCTCGGAGACTGCCATGTCCCTCTCGTTGCGGCATCTTTTTCTGTTGTTCTTCCTGTGCTTCGGCGTGAGCCTCGCCCATGCCCAGGGGACGGTCTCGTGCCCCGAGTGCGGTGTCGTCGATTCGATCCACGTCGTCAAGCGCGACTCACCGGGCGTGCTCGGCGCGATCGGCGGCGGTGTCGCCGGCGGCCTCGTGGGCAGCCAGATCGGCTCCGGCTCGGGCAAGACGGCGGCCACCGTCATTGGCGTGGTCGGCGGTGCGCTCGCCGGCCGCGAAATCGAGCGACGCCTGCGTTCCGACGAGGAATACGAGATCGTCGTGCGCATGGACGATGGAACCTACCGTTCAGTACGTACCGACAAGACCCCCACCGTTCGCGCCGGCCAAAAAGTTCGCGTCCTCGGCGATACCGTCGTGCCGCGCTGAGCCGCATCCTGCGCGTGCGCGCCGGTAGATTTTGTCGGCGATTTGCGGCAAACTTCGGGTTTCGATCACGAAACCCGGAGCGGGCACGATGCAAGATCCTTCCGGCCCCGGCACCGACGAACGCTCGGTGCCGCGCATTCTCGTCCTTCACGGCCCCAATCTCAATCTGCTCGGCGTGCGCGAGCCTCAAATCTACGGCCGCACCACGCTCTCCGACATCCACGCCCGGCTCGAAGCGCGGGCGCAGGCCGCCGGTGCCCGCCTCGAATCCTTTCAGAGCAACCACGAAGGCGAGCTCGTCGACCGCATCCAGGCGGCGATGGAAGAAGGCGTAGACTTCATCCTCATCAACCCTGGCGCCTACACCCATACCAGCGTGGCGCTGCGCGACGCCCTCGCGGCGGTGAGCATCCCTTTCATCGAAGTGCACCTCTCCAACATCCATGCCCGAGAGCCCTTCAGGCATCACTCCTACCTCTCCGACCAGGCCGTCGGCGTCCTCTGCGGCCTGGGTGCCTACGGCTACGAGGCGGCGCTCGAATACGCCTTGCGTGCACTGAACGCCGCCGACTGACCTCTCAACCTCTTCGACGCGGAAACTCCATGGACCTGCGCAAAATCAAGAAACTCATCGACCTCGTACAAGAATCGGGCATCGCGGAGCTCGAAATCACCGAAGGCGAAGAAAAGGTGCGCATCGCCAAGCACCCGCCCACCAACTTCACCATGCCCGCACCTGCCGGCCCTACGGTCGTCGCCTCTCCCGTGCCGGTGGCCCCGCAGGCCGTCGCCGCCCCCACCGAGCCGGCCCCTTCTGCCGAATCGGCACTGCCCGCAGGGCACATCGTCAAATCCCCCATGGTCGGCACTTTCTACCGCGCCCCCTCGCCCACCGCGGCGCCATTCGTCGAAGTGGGAAGCAAGGTCAAGCCGGGCGACCGCCTGTGCATCATCGAAGCGATGAAACTCATGAACGAGATCGAATCCGACGTCGCCGGCACCGTCACCGCCATCCTGGTGGAGAACGGCGAACCCGTCGAATACGGCCAGCCCCTCTTCGTGATCTCGTAAAGGATTTCTCCCCGATATGCAAGCTCCTCCTTTCAAGAAAGTGCTGATCGCCAACCGCGGCGAGATCGCGCTGCGCGTCCTGCGCGCCTGCCGCGAGCTGGGCATCCGCACCGTGGCCGTGCACTCCGAGGCCGACCGCGAAGCGAAGAACGTGCTGCTCGCCGACGAGTCCGTCTGCATCGGTCCGGCCCCTTCGGCCCAGAGCTACCTCAACATCCCGGCCATCATCGCCGCGGCCGAGGTCACCGACGCCGAGGCGATCCACCCCGGCTACGGTTTTCTCTCGGAGAACGCCGACTTCGCCCAGCGGGTCGAGGCTTCCGGCTTCGTCTTCATCGGTCCGCGGCCCGAGACCATTCGCCTGATGGGCGACAAGGTGAGCGCCAAGGCGGCGATGAAAGAAGCCGGCGTACCTTGCGTACCCGGCTCCGACGGAGCGCTCCCGGAAGACCCCGATACCATCCTTGCGCTCGCGCGGCGTATCGGCTACCCCGTCATCATCAAGGCGGCCGGCGGCGGCGGCGGACGCGGCATGCGCGTGGTGCACACCGAAGCGGCGCTCCTCAACGCCGTGGCCATGACGCGCAGCGAGGCCCAGGCGGCCTTCGGCAACCCTACCGTCTATCTCGAAAAATACCTCGAACGCCCGCGCCACATCGAGATCCAGGTACTCGCCGACGAACACGGCCACGCCGTGTGGCTGGGCGAGCGCGACTGCTCCATGCAGCGCCGCCACCAGAAAATCCTGGAAGAGGCCCCTGCACCGGGAATCGACCGCAAGAAGATCGCCGCGCTCGGCGAGCGCTGCGTCGACGCCTGCCGACGCATCGGCTACCGCGGTGCCGGCACCTTCGAATTCCTCTATGAAAACGGGGAGTTCTACTTCATCGAGATGAACACCCGTATCCAGGTCGAGCACCCGGTCACCGAGATGATCACGGGCATCGACCTGGTACAGGCGCAGATCCGGGTAGCCGCCGGCGAGAAGCTCTGGTTCCGGCAAAAGGACGTCGTCCTGCGCGGTCACGCCATCGAATGCCGCATCAACGCCGAGGACCCCTACAAATTCACCCCAAGCCCCGGGCTCATCACCCACTGGCATCCGCCCGGCGGCCCCGGCGTGCGGGTCGATTCGCACGTCTACACCGGCTATCGCGTGCCGCCGCACTACGACTCGCTCATCGGTAAGCTGATCGCGCACGCCGATACGCGCGAAGGGGCGATCGCCAAGATGCGCGGCGCGCTGCAGGAGCTCGTCATCGACGGCATCCACACCAACGCCCCGCTGCACTTCGAGCTGATGAACGACGGCCCCTTCCGCGACGGCGGCGTTTCGATCCACTATCTCGAGCAATGGCTCGAAGCGCGGCGCACCGCGGCGGAGCGCAGCCGATGAGCGCAGCCGAGCCGCGCTGGCTCAACGTCCGCCTCACTGCCCCGGCCGAGCTCGCCGAGCGGCTCTCCGAAGCCTTGCTCATCCACGGGGCGCTCTCGGTCGGCATCGAGGACGCCGACGCCGGCACGCCAGCCGAGCGGCCACAGTTCGGCGAACCCGGGCTGCACCCGGAGCGGCTGTGGGAGCGCTCGGTAGTGCTCGCCCTCTTCGAGGCCGAAGCCGACTGGCGCGCGAGCCTCGCGGCCGCCGCGCGCAGCATTGGGCTCGCCCAGGTACCCGAACCCATCGTGGAACCGCTCGCCGATGCCGACTGGGTGCGGCTCACGCAGAGCCAGTTCGACCCCATCCCCATCGACGGCCGGCTGTGGATCGTCCCCTCCTGGCACGAATCGCCCGATCCCAGTGCGATCACGCTCACCCTCGATCCGGGACTCGCCTTCGGCACCGGCTCGCACCCCACCACCCGCCTGTGCCTGCGCTGGCTGCTCGCGCACGTGCGCCCGGGCGACACGGTGCTCGACTACGGCTGCGGCTCCGGCATCCTTGGCATCGCGGCGGCCAAGCTGGGCGCGGCGCGCGTGGTTGGCGTCGACATCGACGACAAAGCGCTCGAGACGGCCCGCTACAACGCCGAGCGCAACGGCGTGGCGCTGGAACTGCACCACGCCCGCGACCTGCCGCCCGGCACCTTCGACCGGGTCGTGGCCAACATCCTCACCAAGCCGCTGTGCGTGCTCGCCCCTCTCATCGCCCAGGCCGTGCGTCCCGGAGGGGAACTCGCCCTCTCCGGCATCCTCGCCGAACAAGCCGAGGAGGTCGTGGCCGCCTACGCCCCGTGGATCGCGCTCACCGAGGGCGCCGAAGACGAAGGCTGGATCCGCCTCGAAGGGATGCGCCCCGCATGAACGCCCTGCGCCGCGTCCGCTGCCCCCATTGCCAGACCGTCTTCCGCGTCGACCCGGCCAAGCTCGAGCGCTCCCGCGGCTGGGCACGCTGCGGCCACTGCCTCGAGCCGTTCGACACCGCCCGCCATGCCCTCGATGCCGCAGCCGAACCCGCCCAACGGCTCGATTTCGACCGCCTGCTGCACACCCCCGCGCCGCCCGCCCCCGAAACCAACGCGGCGACGCTGCCCGAACTCGACCAACCGACCGTCTTTAGCCCCGCCTGGGAAGCCATTGCCAGCGGTGATCGCCAGCAGAGCGAACGGACGCCCGCAACCTCGTCCGCCGCTGCGCCCGCCAACGAACCGCACCGCGAGACGGACAGGGAGCAAGCGCCTAGTTTCCCGGCCGAACCGCTGCTGAGCGAACCGCCGCTCGTGCCCACGACCTTCCCCTTCGAGCGGCAACCCCCAGGCCCCTCCCCCTTCGCACTCCTCGCCGTGCTGCTCCTGCTCCTCGCGGCGCTCGCCCAAGTCGCCTACCTCTGGCGCCAGGAATGGATCCAGCGCTTTCCGCAGACCTTCTCCTACTGGGAACAGATCTGCCAGGAATTGGGCTGTACCGTCTCCCCGCCCGTCGACCTGCAGCAACTCGTGCTGGAGCATTCCGAGCTCATCCGCGAGCCCGCGCCGGGGCGCTGGACGCTCACGTTTGCGCTGCGCAACCGCGCTGCCTACCCCTTGCCCTGGCCCACGCTGGAACTGACGTTGAGCGACGCCATCGGCCGTACGCTCTTGCGCCGCCCCATCCCGCCGCAGGAATGGGGGGCGACGGGCCCCTACTTCCCGCCCGGAGAACGGGTGGAACGCACCCTCGCCCTGGAAACTTTCGAAGCCGGCATCGTCGGCTATGAACTCAGGCCGATCGCTCCCTGAGCCTCAGCGCGCCACCCGCGTCGTGCCGCCGTCGTTGACCACCCGCACCCGCTCGCCGACGCGAAAACCTTCGCCCTGATCTTCCTGCACCACCGCGATCACCCGTCCGTTTTCGAGGCGAACCGTCACTTCCACACCCGGTTTGCGCGTGGCCACCTCTTCCAGCGCGGCCCCGGCGAGGCCGCCGGCCACCGCGCCCACCGTCGCCCCGACGATCTCGCCGCGGCCCCCACCGACGCCGCTGCCCGCCACGCCGCCGACCACCGCCCCGGCGCCCGCCCCCAAGGGGGATTTCGTGCCTTCGAGCTGCACGGGACGGACTGCCTCGACCACGCCGTACTGCACCGTCATCATCCGGCGCGCTTCTTCCCGGCCATAGGTTCCTCCGCCCAGACCCGAAGCGCACCCGGCCGCGGCAAGCGCCGCCGCCAGCGCCAGTGCCGCCCCCAAGCCTTGCATCTTCCCGCTCACTGCCATGGCCAATCCTCCTGATAGGTTTCCTCATAACGCCGCGCGAGTTCCTCGTGCCGCAGCGTGTAATTCTGCGCTCCGCGCGAGGCGATCTTGATTGCGCCGAGCACGGCACCCAGACGCACCGCCCGGATCCAGTCGCTGCCCGAGGCGACTGCATGGAGAAGGCCGGCGCGGAAGGCATCGCCACAGCCGGTCGGATCGACCACCGCATCGGGGCGCACCGGCGGCACCTCGAAGCGCTCGCCCTCGACGAAGACCCAGGCGCCCAAAGCCCCCCGTGTCACGACGAAGGCCTCGACCCGCGCGGCCAAGGCCACCAGCGACAGACCCGTGCGCACCTCCATGAGCTGCGCCTCGTAATCATTGACGGCGCAGACCCGTGCCGGTTCCAGGCACTGCAACAACTGCTTGCCGGAAAAAAGGGGCAGGGCCTGCCCCGGATCGAAGGCAAAAGGAATGCCAGCCTCGGCGAGCGCCGCACAATGGGCGATCATCCCCTCGAGACCATCGGGGGCCACGATTGCCCACTGCCCGTTCATTTTTCCTGCCACCGGATTGCGATGCGACGAAGCCATCGCCCCCGGATGAAAGGCGGTGATCTGGTTGTCGTCGAGGTCGGTGGTGATGAAGGCCTGCGCCGTGTATTCCCCCGGCAGCACGGCGATCCCCTCACGCGAGATCCCCAGCGCCCCGAGCCGGTCGAAATACGGCTGCGCGTCCTCCCCCACGGTGGCGACGATTACCGGCTCGGAACCCAGCTGCTTCAAGCCGTAGGCGATGTTGCCGGCGCAGCCGCCGAACTCGCGCCGCAGCCTGGGTACGGTGAAGGCCACGTTCAGCATGTGGATCTTGTCCGGCAGAATGTGCTCGCGGAAACGATCCTCGAACACCATGATCGTGTCGTAAGCCATCGACCCGCACACCACGATACGCGCCATCGCCGCTCCCTTCATCGCCTTGCCGAGTAGAGGGCGATTATACGGGAGCGACGAGGATGCAGGCGGTAAATCCACCCGGGAGCGGCGCCAAAAAAACCGCCTCATGCACACCCCCTGAGCGAGGCCGGCGGAAATCCGCACGACGCCGCCACGCAGCCGCGGCGCAGCCCGTCCGCGGCGTCCCTTTATCCGCTACCATGCGCCGGTCACCCACTCGCACCGCCGATCGCCATGCCCCGTCCCGTTCCCCGACCGATCCGGGCGCTGCGCTTCGCCCTCCTCGCTCTGCATCTCGCCACCGGGCTCGCCACCATCGTCCTGCGCTTTCCTTTCGCCGATGCCGCCACCCGCGCCCTATTGCGGCGGCGCTGGTCGCAACGCCTCCTCGCCCTGTGCGGCATCGAGGTGGAGCGGCACGGCGAATTCGCCGCCGGCGCCTTGCTCGCCCTCAATCACGTCTCCTGGATCGACGTCTTCGTCGTCCTGTCGCAGACCGACGCCACCTTCATCGCCAAGGCGGAAGTGCGCCGCTGGCCGCTCATCGGTTGGCTCGCGGCGCGCAACGGCACCATTTTTTTGCGACGCGGCAGCCGGGGCCACGCCGCCGCGCTCGCCCGCGAGCTCGTGTCGCATCTGCGGCAAGGACAGAGCGTGGCCCTCTTCCCCGAAGGCACCACCACCGACGGCCTGTCGCTGCACCCCTTCCACGCCGCGCTGCTGCAGCCAGCGATCGACGCCGGCGCCCCGGTTCAGGCCGTGGCCATCCGCTACTATGACGCGAGCGGCCGACGCACCACCGCCGCGGCCTTCTACGGCCAGATGACGCTCATGCAATCGCTATGGCGCATCGTGAGCGAACCGCGGCTGCGTGCCCGCATCGACGTTTCCCTGCCCTTTTCCATCCACGGTATCGACCGCAAGGCGCTCGGCCGTGCCCTCGAAGCCTGGATCCGCGAGCGCGTGCAAGAAGACCTCGCGTGATCCCCCTCTCTTCCGCCCCCGGATCGTGCTTGGCGAGTCGGGGCAACGGAACAGACGCGGCGTTGCACTTCCCCCTCGTGTCGCCGATCCCAGGCTTTCAGGGCATAATGCGCTCCATGCGCTTCCTTGGAAAGCTCGCCATGCATGGTTCCATCCACGAGATCAAAGTCACCCTGCTGCGCCTCTTGCGTCTGCGGCAACGTGATGCGGCGCGTGGACACCCTCGCCTCGCCGTCAATACCAAAGTCATTGACGATGAGGGATTGCGCCGTCTGATGGCCGAAGGAACGCTCTCGTGGAACGGGGGCAAACCTCAACCCAAGGTGCCAGTTACGCTGTCTTCTGGCGGCACCCCCGTCAGCCAAGGGGTGATCGAGGGACGGGGGTGATCCTCTTCTGCGACACTTCTGCTCTGGTCAAACTCTACGTCGAGGAAGTTGGCAGCGCAGCGATGCTTGCCGCCGTTGCTCAGGCCCGGCTGGTTGCCGTCGTGCGCATCGCTTGGGCCGAAGCCATGGCGGCGCTGGCGCGACGCCTCCGTGAGCGTCCTGCCGATGCGGTCGCCATCGACACCGTGCGCGCCAGGCTGCGGGACGATTGGTCGAGCTACGCCATCGTCGAAGTCACGCAACCGCTCGTCGAGCTCGCCGGCACTCTTGCCGACGCGTTTGCGCTACGCGGCTACGACAGCGTCCAGTTGGCGGCCGCGCGGACGGTGCAGCAAGCCAGCAACGATGAGTTGTGTTTCGCCTGCTTCGATGCCCGGCTCACGCAAGCCGCAACACTGCTGGGCATGAGCCCGTTACGCATACGATCGTCCCAATGAGCCCTCGCCCCGAACAAGGCCAGTAATCGGCTCACGTCCCCGGCGGTGAGCCTTTCGTAGGTCCAGCAGGCGTGCTCGAGCAACCCTGTCATCAGCCTGTTACAAACCGCCTCTAGACTTCTCGCCACCGAGATCCGCCCTAGAGGAGCACCCCATGAAAGCGATGAAAGACAACGCCGCACCGCGCGAGGTACACGGCAATACCTTCGACGAAGTCATCGACCAGGCCCGCCGCCGGCTGCTCCAAGGTGCGGGTGGGGCTGCGTTCCTGGGCTTTTTCGCCTCGCCGGCGGCGCTCGCCCGCTCGCTCGATGAACCGGTTGCCGCGTCCTCGTCCTTGCTCGCCGCCTTCCCCCGCTCGATCCCTACCCACAGCGACGATCGCGTCACCGTCATGGACGGCTACGTGGTGCGCGCCATCCTGCCCTGGGGCGATCCGCTCATCGATTTCTCTGCCTACTGGCGCCCCGACGCCTCGTCCAGCGCCGAAGAGCAGGCGCGACAGATCGGCGACAATCACGACGGCATGCACTTTTTCCCTTTCGGTCCCAATGGGTTCGAGCAGGGTCTGCTCGCGCTCAACCACGAATACACCAACTATGAATACCTCTTCGGGAAGGAATACACCGAGCCCTGGACGCGCGAAAAGGCGATGAAGGCGATCAACGCCCATGGGGTGTCCATCGTCCACCTGCAGCGCGACGGTCAGAGCGGCTGGCGTCCGGTGATCCCGTCGAGATACAACCGCCGCATCACCGGCGACACCCCCATCGAGCTCACCGGACCGGCCGCCGGACATGCGCTGCTGCGCACCTCGGCCGACCCCAGCGGCACCCGGGTGCGCGGCACGCTCAACAACTGCGCCAACGGCTTCACCCCCTGGGGCACCTATCTCACCTGCGAGGAAAACTTCCACAACTACTTCGGCGGCGGCAGCAGCGATCCGCTGCACCAACGCTACGGCATCGGCAAGGACGGGGGCTATCGCTGGTTCGAGGTGATCGAGCGTTTCGACCTGCGCCGCGAACCGAACGAACCCAACCGCTTCGGCTGGGTGGTCGAGATCGATCCCTTCGACCCGCAGAGCACCCCCAAGAAACGCACGGCGCTTGGCCGCTTCAAGCATGAAAACGCTGCGGTCACGCTCGCCCCGGATGGGCGCGTCGTGGTCTATATGGGCGACGACGAGCGCTTCGAGTACCTCTACCGCTTCGTGAGCCACGGCCGCTACGACCCTGCCAACCCTGCCGCCAACCGCGATCTGCTCGATGCGGGCGATCTCTACGTCGCCCGCTTCACCGCCGAGCCCGCCGCCGACGGCACCCGTCTGCGCGGACAGTGGATTCTGCTCGACAAGGCGCGCAACCCGCTGCTCGCGGCCGACGCGCGACTCCCCACGCAGGCAGACGTCCTCATCCACGCGCGGCTCGCCGGCGACATCGTCGGCGCCACCAGGATGGACCGCCCCGAGTGGGTCGCCATCCACCCCGTCTCGGGCGAAGTCTACGTCACGCTCACCAACAACGACAAGCGCAAACCCGGGGAAGTCGACGCCGCCAACCCCCGCGCCGAGAACCGCTGGGGCCAGATCCTGCGCTGGCAGGAAGCAGGTGGCGACCCGAGCGCCGACGAATTCGCCTGGGATCTCTTCGTGCTCGCAGGCAATCCGCTCGCCTACCCCAAAGGGGATCCGCGCGCCGGCTCCGCCGCGATCACGCCGGAGAACATGTTCAACTCCCCCGACGGGCTCGGGTTCGACGCCGCCGGCCGTCTGTGGATCCTCACCGACGGCAACTACAGCAATACCGGCGCCTACCAGGGTATGGGCAACAACCAGATGCTGGTGGCCGACCCTAACGTCGGCCTCATCCGCCGTTTCCTCGTCGGGCCTTCGGGCTGCGAGATCACGGGGCTTACCTGGAGCAACGACGGGCGCACCATGTTCGTCAACGTCCAGCACCCCGGCGAGGCCGAAGGGCACCCGCGGGCACCGCGCATCCCGCCAGGGCAGGATCTCGCCACCTTCCTCGCGGCCCATCCCACGGTCTTCTCCGAATGGCCCCATTCGCAGTTCCATGAGCTGGGCGGCGGCCGACCCCGCGCAGCCACCCTGGTGATCGAGCACGCCAACGGCGAGCCCGTCTTCGCCGCGCGCTGAGGGCCAGGCATCGATGGCGCGCCCGCTTCGCTCCTTTTCCCTGTCGCTGCAGGCGCGCTACTGGACGATGGTCGCGATCGCGATCGGGCTCTTCTCGCTCGTGATCGCGCTCGCCTACCACACCATCGCCGCGCAGACCGAGACGATGCGCGCCGCCTACGCCGGCCAAGTCGCCCCCTTGGTCGATCTCGCCCAGCTCAAGCAGCTCACCGAGCGGCAGGCGAGTTTTCTCTATCGCGTCTTCGCCGACGCGAGCCAGAAAATCTCCTCCTTCGACCCGCAAGCGCTCGAGCGCACCGCCACCCAGGCCGACGCCATTCTCGCAGCCTTCGGGCAGCGCGCGATGGGCGAGGACGAACGCGCCGCCTTCGCCAAACTGGAAGAATCCGCCCACCGTTTCCGCCAAGCGGTGGACACCGCGCGCCAGACCATCGAACTCTATGGCGACGATCTCGCCGGGCTGGGCCGCGCCCAACGGGGGCTCATCGGGCAGATCGAGACCCAGCTGCGCGACGTCCACGCCGCGCTCGATGCGCTGATGGCGCTCGAGCGCGACGGCACCCGCGCCGCGTTCGAACGCAGCGCCGAGCGATCCGATCGCAACCGCCTGGCCATCGCCGCCCTGTTCGCAGGAGCAGCGCTGCTGCTCGTCGCCCTCGCCACCCTCTCCACCCGCCGCCTGCGCCACGGCATGCGCACCGTCCTCGAATTTGCCCGCGCCGTGGCCGCGCTCGACCTGCGCCACGAGCTCGACGACGCCGGGCGCGACGAGATCGGCTCGCTGGCCGCCGCTCTCAAAGAAATGCGCACCCAGCTACGCGGTTTCGTGTCCACGCTCGCCCAGGCGGCCCAGCAACTGGAAGCCTCGGTCGCCGCCGAACGCGAACGCGCCAGCCACACCGCCGGCACGGCGGCCCACCAGGCCGAATCCGCCCAGGAGATGGCCGCCGGCATCGAAGAGCTCTCCACGGCCATGGATCAGACCGCCACCGATGCCCAGCAGGCGGCCGAGCGCGTTGCCCAAGGCATCGAGCACAGCCGGGCGGCGGCCGGGCGCGTGCGCGCCCACACTCACAAGGCCGCAGCGCTCGCACAGCGGCTCGATGCGCTCGCCGAGGACGCGCGCCTCATCGACGGCGAGATGAGGTCGGTTCGCCACGTGGTCGAGCTCATTCGCGAGGTGGCCGAGCAGACCAATCTGCTCGCCCTGAACGCCGCCATCGAAGCCGCCCGCGCCGGCGAACACGGCCGTGGCTTTGCCGTGGTCGCCGACGAAGTGCGCAAGCTCTCCGAGCGCACGGCGCAGGCCACCGGCGAAATCGGCGGTACGATCCATCGCGTCGAGACTCGCGTCACGCAGATGGCGGCAGACATGGCCCAAGGAGAGGAATCCATCCAGGAGACGCTGGCCTCTGCGCACGAAGCCCTGGAAGCGATCGACGCCATCGAGCGCACCATGGACGACATCGGCGAGCAGGCCCGCGCCATCCGCGACGGCGTGCACGAGCAGGCCGGCGTCAACCGCCAGATCGCCCAGGAAGTAGCCAAGGTCGCCGGCACCGCCGAGACGCTAGCCGAGCTCGCGCGCCAAGGCCGGGACGCGGCCGGTGAGCTCGACCGGCTCACGCAGACGCTCGCCGCGCTGCTGCAGCGCTTCCGTGCCTGAATCCTCACGGCCCCCGTACCGAGAACACCGCCGCATCCTCCAGCCGCACCGCCGTGAGGAGCCCGCCGTACACGCAGCCCGTATCGATTCCCAGCACTCCGTCGCCGGCGAAGAACCCCAGCGCCGACCAGTGCCCGAACACTACCTGCAACCCCAGGGGGACGCGTCGCGGCCAACGAAACCACGGCACCGTGCCTTTGGGTGCCCGCTCCGGCGGCCCTTTCGCTTCCAGCTCCAGCGCCCCCTGACGCAGCGACACGAAGCGCATGCGCGTAAACGCATTGACGATGTAGCGGAGGCGATCCATGCCGGAGAGATCGTCGCGCCAGCGCGAGGGACGGTCGCCCTTCAAGCGCAGCAGCCAGCCGAGTTCCCCCTGCAGTTTCCCTTCCACCTCGCGTGCGCGCGCCGCTGCCTGGGCCAGCGACCACACCGGGCTCACTCCGGCATGCGCCATCGCGTAGCCCAACGCCTCGTCCACCACCAGGAGCGGCCGTGCACGCAGCCAGTCGAGCAGTTCGTCGCGATCCGGCGCCGCGAGCACCGCATCCAGCGTGTCGTCCCGCGCGCGTTTGGGGTAACCCGCCGCCCGCATCAAGAGATACAGATCGTGGTTGCCCAGCACCACCTCGACCGAATCTGGCGGCAGGGAGCGCACGAAACGCAGCACTTCCAGCGACTGGGGGCCGCGATTGACCAGATCGCCCACCAGCCACAGCCGGTCACGCGAGGGCGTAAACCCGATCACCTCGAGCAGGCGCTGCAGTGCCGTGAAGCAGCCCTGCACGTCGCCGATCGCATAGGTCGCCATCCCGCGTCCTCTCTCCCTTTCTTTTCCGGCACTTGGACGCACCGCCGCCGGACTTGCTAAACTAACACCATCGCCCACCTTCTGCGACGGCGCCCGTGTCTTTACGTTATCACATCTACGACGCCCTCTGGCGGCTCGCCTGGCCGTGGCTGCGGCTGCGCCACCGCTTGCGCCATCGCGGCGACCCCCATGAAGCGCAGCGCTGGCGCGAGCGGTTGGGTCGCATCGCGCTGCCCGAAGAGGCGCGTGACACCGTCTGGATCCACGCCGTCTCGGTGGGCGAGACGCGCGCGGCCCACCCCCTGGTACGGGCGCTGCGCCGCCGCTATCCCCGGCTGCGGCTCCTCGTCACCCACATGACGCCCACGGGGCTGGAAACCGGCCAGCGGCTCTGGGCCCACGATCCGGCCATCGTGCAGGCCTACGCCCCTTACGACCACAGCCGCTGGGTGCGACGCTTTCTCGAGCGCACGCGTCCGCGCCTGGGCATCGTGATGGAGACCGAGATCTGGCCCAACTGGTTGCGGCAGGCCAAGCGCCAGGGCGTGCCGCTCGTGCTCGCCAACGCCAGGCTCTCGGAGCGTTCCTTCCGCCGCTACCGGCGCTTTCGCTGGCTGCTGCCGCTCGAATGGAACGCCTTCGTGCAGGTCGGAGCGCAGAGCGCGGCCGATGCGCAGCGCCTGCGCGCGCTGGGGGCGCGTCAGGTCGTCGTCACCGGCAATCTCAAGTTCGACTGGAGCCCGGAACCCGCGGCGATCGCGCTGGCGCACACCTGGCGCGAGGCCATCGGCCCCCGCCCCGTCGTCGTGCTCGCCAGCAGCCGCGAAGGCGAGGAAGCCCGTTTCCTGCGCGCCTGGGAAGGGTTGCGGCAGGAATGGGCCGAACGGGAGGATTTCCTGTTCCGCGAACCGCCGCTCCTGGTGATCGTGCCGCGCCACCCCGAGCGCTTCGACGAAGTCGCCCGCCTCGTCGAGCGCCACGGCCTGCGCTACCGTCGCCGCAGCGCCTCCTTGCCGCACCCCGAAGACGACGTCTGGCTCGGCGACAGCATGGGCGAGCTCTACGCCTATTACGCGCTCGCCGACGTGGCCATCATCGGCGGCAGCTGGGAGCGCCACGGCGGACAGAATCCGCTGGAAGCGCTCGCCGCCGGTACGCCCCCCATCGTCGGGCCGCATACGGAGAATTTCGCCGAGGTCGTTTCCCTGGGCGTGGCGGCACGGGCCATCGTGCAGGTGCGCACCCCGCAGGAAGCGATCGAACTCGCCCAGCGCTGGATCGAGCAGCCCGACGAGCGCGCCGCAGTGATCGCCCACGGTGCCATCTTCCTCGCAGCGCATCGCGGCGCCACCGAACGCACGCTCGCCCTGCTCGCCCCCTGGCTCGAGCACGAGCCTGGATTCGAGCAGCGCGGCATCGATGGTCCCGTCACTCCTCGGCCAGAAGCGCATTGACCGCGGCCAGGTCCTCTTCCGACAGCCGTCCCACCGCCGCTTTCAGCCGCAGCTGCCACATCAAGGTGTCGTAACGTGCCCGTGAAAGCCGGGTGCGCGCATCGGCCACCTGCGCCATGGCGTTGAGCACATCGACGTTGATGCGCACCCCCACTTCGTAGCCCAGTTTGGTGGATGCGAGGTTCGACAAGGACGATTGCAGCGCCGCTTCCAGCGCCTTCACCTGCGCCAGCCCGCTCGTCAGACCCAGATAGGCTTGCCGCGCGCTCAGCACCGCCTGCCGCTTGGCGTATTCCTCGTCCTGCTCGGATTTGGTGAGCAGCGCCGCCCCTTCGCGCACCTGCGACTGGATGGCGCCACCAGCGTAGAGCGGCACCGTCAGCTGCACCCCGATCTGGGATGACTCCACCGTCTCGGTCTGCAACGGCGGAAAACGCGACAGATCCTTCGATTTGCCATATTGCGCCACCACGTCCACGCTGGGCAGATGCCCCGCGCGGCGCCGCTGGACTTCGCGCTGGGCGATCTCGCGGCTCACCATCGCCTGCTGTACCAGGAAGTTGTCCTTCTGTGCCGCCTCCACCCAGGGATCCATCGGCGCCGGATCGGGGCCGCGCAGTTTCACTTCCGGCCGCAAGTGGGCATACTTTTGCGGCAAGTCGACCACGATGGCCGCCAGAGCCTGCTGCGCCACGTCGAGCTGGTTCTGCGCCGCGATGAGCTGGGCATCGGCCAGATCGAAACGCGATTGGGCCTCGTCGACATCGACGATGGTAACGGTGCCGACCTCGAAGCTCTTCTTGGCAAACTGCAGCTGCTCGCCGGCGGCGCGGCGCAGCTCGTCGGCCGCCGCCACCGCTTCCTGCGCCGCGACCACGTCGAAATAGGCCTGGGCCAGGCGCAGCGCCACGTCCTGCTGCGCCTGCGCCCACTGCAGGTCGCTCAAACTCGTCTGCAGCTCGCCCTGCTTGGCCGCCGCCCAGTTCTGCAGGCGAAAGAGCGGCTGGGTGAGCCGTACCGTCCATTGGTGCGACCCGTAATCCTTGTCGAACTCGCTCGCTTCCAGGCGGTTGTGCAGCGCGTTGGCGTCGAGCGCCACGTTCGGCAAGAGCAGCGCCCGCCCCTGCACGGTCTTTTCCTGTCCGGCCATCATCGAGGCGCGCGCCGCCGCATAGCTCGGATCCTGCACCAAGGCTTGGCGGTAGAGCGCGAGCAGGTCGGCCGCCTGCGCAGCACCGGCGCCAAAGGCGGCCACGGCGCCCATACCCAAGGCGATGCGCCGCAGCAGCGTGCGGGCGGCGCCGCGCCTTCGCGCGTACGATTCGCTCATACCAACGCCGACGCTACCGGCTGCGGCACACGCAGCATCGGCACCACCGTTTCGAAGAGGTCTTCGTAGCGCACCTTACCCGGCTCGGAACAGGTGTAGAGCCGGCCGTGCATGAAGCGCTCGTCGCCGACGAAGGCGAAGAGCCGGCCTCCGGCCTTGAGCGCATCGAGCAGGAAACGCGGCACTTCCGGCACCCCGCCCGAGAGCACGATCACGTCGAAAGGGCCGGGCGCCGCGAGCGCCTTGAGTCCGTCGCCCGTGATCACCTCGACGTTGTCGAACCCTTCGGCCTCGAGGTTTGCCTGCGCGCGCGTGGCGAGCTCCGGCACGATCTCGACACTGTGCACCCACTGCCCCAGGTGCGCGAGGCAGGCGGCGAAGTAGCCCGAACCGGTACCGACCTCGAGGGCGATCTCGCCTTTCTGCAGCTGCACCGCCTGCAGCACCTTGCCTTCGATCACCGGCCGCAGCATCCGCTCCCCGAAGCCCAGCGGGATCTCCACTTCGGCGAAAGCCAGAGTCCGGTAGGACTGCGGCACGAACTGTTCGCGCCGCACCGTCATCAGCGTCTCCAGCACCCGCTGATCGAACACTTCCCAGGTGCGCACCTGCTGCTCCACCATGTTGAACCGCGCCCGCTCGAAATCCATGCTCATGCTCCCTACGACCGGAAAATGGAACGATCTTACGATTCTAGCCCATTTCGCGCCGCGGCAGGCGGTACCACAGCGCATAGAGCGCCGGCACGAAGCACAGGGTGATGAGCGTGCCTGCCATCACGCCGCCGATCAGCACGTAGGCAAGCGGCCCCCAGAAAGTATCGGTCGCGAGCGGCACGAAGGCGAGCACCGCCGCCAGCGCCGTGAGCAGCACCGGCCGCGTACGCCGCACCGCCGCCTCCACCACCGCTTCGGTCGCCGTCATTCCCGCCTCCAGATTGTCTCGTACCTGCTGCGTGAGGATGAGGGTGTTCCTCATCAGGATCCCCGCCAGGCCGATCAAACCGAGAAGCGCCACGAAGCCAAACGGCTTGCCGAAGACGAGCAGCGCCGTCGCCGCCCCGATCACGCCCAGGGGGGCGGTGGCCACGGTCATGAAGGTGCCGGCAAACTCGCGCATCTGCAGCATGATGAGGATGAGCATCACCGCCACCATCACCGGCTGCAGTTTCTGGATGGATGCATCGGCCTTGCGCGACTGCTCCACCGTGCCCCCCACCTCGAGACGGTATCCGGGCGGCAGTGCCGCGCGCAGCGGCGCGAGCGCTTCCCACAGCGCCTCGGTCACGTCCACCGCCTGCGCCCCTTCGAGTTCGCCCTGCACCGCGACGAAACGCTCCCGATCCATGCGCTTGTAGCGCACTTCCTCGTGGCGCACTTCGAGCCGCCCCACCTGCCCCAGCGGTACCCGAGCCCCATCGAGAGTGCGCAATTCGAGGCTATCGAGCCGCGCCGGGTCGCGCACCGCCGCCTCGCCGCGCACGAGCAGCGTCACGGTGCGGATGTCGCGCCGCACCTCGGTCACCGGGATGCCGTTCAAAGCGAACTGCAGCTGCCGCGCCACTTCCCGCGGCGTCAAGCCCATGGCCCGCAGGCGCTCGGCCGGCGCCTCCAGCACCAATGCCGGCGCGCGCTCGTTCCACTCCAGATGCGCGTCGCGCACGTGAGGATTCCTTGCCATCACCGCGCGCACCTCCTCACCCAGACGGCGCAGCACCTCGAGATCCGGCCCCACCACCCGAAACGCCACTGGCCAGGGCACCGGCGGACCATAGAGAAGGCGGTGCACGCGGATGCGCGCCTCGGCAAATTCCCCTGCCTGCCGGTGCTGCTCCAAGAGCGCGATCACTTTCTCGCGCGCTTCCACCCCCTGGGTCACGACCACGATCTTGGCAAAAGCCGGATCGGGCTCCTCGGGGTTGGCCGAGATGAAGAAGCGCGGCGCCCCGCGACCGACATAGGCCGACACCGAACGCACCTCTGGCAAGGGCGCGAGGATCGCCTCGATGCGCCGTGCCACCTCGTCGGTGCGTTCGATGGCCGAGCCCGCCGGCAGCCAGATCGACACCAACACCTCCGGCCGATCCGAACTGGGAAAGAACTGCTTCTGCACCGGCCCGACCATGGCGGCCACCCCCAGTGCGAGCAAGCCGAGCGTCGCCGTCACCACCGTCTTGCGCCGGTCCACGCACCAGGCGATCACCGCGCGCCAGCGGCGGTAGGCCGGGGAATCGTACACCCCATGCCCGGCCTCGCGCTTGCGGTAGGACGGCAGCAGTTTCACGCCCAGATAAGGCGTGAAAACCACCGCCACGAACCAGGAAATCACCAGGGCGTAGCCGAGCACCCAGAAGATGTTCCCGGCGTATTCCCCCACGCCCGAGCGGGCAAAGCCGATGGGCAGGAATCCTGCCACCGTCACCAGCGTGCCGAAGAGCATGGGCTTGGCCGTCACGTTCCAGGCATGGCCGGCCGCCGCGATCCGGTCCCAGCCTTCTTCGAGCTTGACGATCATCATCTCGATGGCGATGATGGCATCGTCGACCAGCAAGCCCAGGGCGAGGATCAGGGCGCCGAGCGAGACGCGGTCGAGGTCGATCCCGCTCCAGCGCATCGCAAGAAAGGTGAGCCCCAGCGTCACCGGAATGGCCACGGCCACCACCACCCCGGCGCGCCAGCCCAAGGTGAGGAAAGTCACCCCCATCACCACCGCCACCGCCACGAGGAACTTCACCTGGAAGAGATCGACGGCGTGCGCGATCGCCTCGGCCTGGTTGGTGAGCACGGAGAGCGTCATGCCGGCCGGCAAGCGGGCCTTTTCTTCGGCCACGAAGCGCGCGAGCCGCTTGCCCAGCTCGAGGCCGTTTTCCCCGCGCTGCATCACCACGCCAAGAAGGATCGCTTCCTCGCCGTGGGCCCGCACCAGGAAAGAGGGAGGATCCTCGATCCCCAGGCGCACCTTGCCCAGTTCCCCCACGGTGAGAATGCGTCCGCCCACGCGCAAGGGCACCGCGGCGATGCGCCCCACCTGCGACAGGTCCGCCCCGGGAAGCCGCACGTACACCCGCGGCCCGGCGGTGTCGATGAATCCGGCCGGCACCAGGGCGTTGTTCGCGTCGATCGCATCGAACACCGCCTGCGGCGTCAGCCCCAGCTGGATGAGGCGGTCGAGGTCGAGCTCCAGGAAAATCTGCTCGGGACGCTCGCCGATGAGCTGTGCCTTCTGCACGCCGGGCACGCGGGCGAGCCGGTCGCGCAGCGCCTCGGCCTCGCGCACCAGATCCCACGAAGGCATTCCCGGCGCCGTCAGGGCCATCAGGCTGAAATAGACGTCGGAGAAATCGTCGTTGACGACGGGGCCGATCACCCCCTTGGGCAGCGTCGGGCCTTCGTCCCACATGCGTTTTCGCACTTCATAGAACAGCCGCCCGATCTCGCGCTGCGGCACGTACTCTTCGAACTCCACCTGGATGTCGACCCGTCCCGGCTGCACCGTCGTCGTCAACCGGTAGAGGTATTCCAGCTCCTGCAGCCGTTTCTCCAGGCGGTGGGCCACCTGATCTTCCATCTGCTGCGCCGTCGCACCCGGCCACAGCGCCGACACCATGAGGATGCGCACGGTGAAGGCCGGATCCTCCGCCCGCCCCAGGCCGAGGAAGGCGTACAGCCCTGCGAGCGCCGACAGGATCAAAAAGAAGAGGGTGACGGCGCGCTCGCGCACGGCAAGCGCCGAGAGATTGGGGAAACTCACGGTGCGCGCTCCTCGACCCGCATCCCCTCGCGCAGCACGTGGGTGCCGAAAGCCACCACATGATCGCCGGCCTCGAGAGGGCCGCGCACGCGCGCCGTGGCGTTCTCGACCGCCAGCACTTCCACTGGCACCGCTTCGAGGCGCCCCTGCTTCACCCGCCAGACCCGCGGACCAGCGCCGCGCTCGTCCATCGCCCCCACCGGCACTTCCCAGCCTTCCACCGGCGGCTGCGGCAGGCGTACCTGCACCACGCTGCCCAGGGGCGGCGGCTCGGCAGTGAGCAGGCGATAGCGCGCGCGGAAGGTGCGCGACACCGGATCGGCCGCTCCGCTCACCTCGCGCAGTTCGAGCGGTACCGCTGAGCCGTCGGGCAGGACGGCCTCACCACGCGGCGGCGGCTGCCGGCCGAAGCGCTCCGGCAGCGCCACTTCCACCTCCCGCTCGCCCTTTTGTGCCAGCATGGCCACCGGCTGCCCCGCCGCCACCACCTGCCCCGGCTCGGCGCTCCATTCCATGAGCACGCCGTCGGCCGGAGCGCGCAGCTCGGTATATTCCATGGCGTGGCGCGCCTGCCGCTCCTGCGCCTGCGCCGCCTCGAGCTGCGAGCGCGCGGCCTCGAGCTGGGTGCGCGCCCGATCGAGCGCCTGCTCACCGACGAAGCGCTGCGCCGCCAGGCGCTCGGTGCGCGCGAGCTCGTTCTGCGCCAGACGCCACTGCGCCTGGGCGGCACGCTCCGCCGCCTGCGCCGCCTCGAGCTGGGCGAGCACGTCTTTCGGATCGAGCCGCGCCAGCGTCTGCCCGGCCCGCACCGTCGCCCCTGCGTCGACGAGCCGCGCCACGATGCGTCCGCCCACCTGGAAGGCGAGCGGCGACTCGTAGCGCGCCCGCACCGTGCCGGAGAGCACCAGCGGGGCTGGCTCCGCCGCCCGGACCGGTGCCGTGCGCACCACCACCGCCTGCTCCTGCTGCTGCGCCGGCGTCTCCTGCCGCCCACAGGCGGCAAGGAGCACACAGGCCGCCATCACCCATCCCCATCGCCGCACTGGCGCACTCCCCAATCTCAGGCAAAAAAGAGCGCGCGCAAAGCCGCGCCCGGGTCGGGCACGCGCATGAAGGCTTCGCCCACGAGAAAAGTCTGCACGCCGCGCGCGCGCATCGCCGCCACGTCCTCGGGCGTGCCGATGCCCGATTCCGTCACCACGATCCGGTCGGCCGGAATGCGGGGCAAGAGCGCCCAGGTGGTTTCCAACGACACGGCAAAGGTGCGCAGGTCCCGGTTGTTGATGCCCACGAGCCGCACCGGCAGGGCGAGCGCGCGCTCGAGCTCGGCCGCGTCGTGCACTTCCACCAGCACGTCCAGCCCCAGCTCCTGGGCCAAGGCGACCAGATCGCGCAGTGCCGCATCCTCGAGCGCCGCCACGATCAGCAGCACCGCATCGGCGCCGAGGGCGCAGGCTTCCCACACCTGCCATTCATCGACGAGGAAATCCTTGCGCAGCGCCGGCAGCACACAGGCCGCGCGCGCCGCCGCGAGGTATTCCGGCGATCCCTGGAAAAACTCCCGGTCGGTGAGCACCGACAGACACGCGGCACCGGCCGCTTCATAGGCGCGGGCGATCGCGGCCGGGTCGAACTCGGGCCGGATCACCCCTTTGGAGGGGCTCGCTTTCTTGATCTCGGCGATCACCGCGGGCTCACCAGCCGCAAGCCTGCGCTCGATGGCGGCAACGAACCCGCGCGGCGCATCGCGCTCGAGCCGCGCCCGCGCTGCCGCCTCCAGCTCCGTCCGGGACTTGGCCGCCCGCGCCGCGGCCACCTCTTCGCGCTTGCGTGCGAGAATGCGCTGCAAGACGTCGCTCATCGCCCCGACTCCTGCGCCAGACGGCGCGTGGCGGCGACGAATTCATCGACCTTGGCCCGCGCCGCGCCCGAGTCGATCGCCTCGCGGGCGCGCTCGATGCCCTCGGCGATCGAAGGAACGACGTTGGACGCATAGAGCGCTGCCCCGGCGTTCAAGAGCACGATGTCGCGCGCCGGCCCCGCCTCACCCTCCAGCGCCGCCAGCAGCCGCGCCCGCGATTCCTGCGCGTCGCCCACCGTGAGGTTGCGGCTCGAGGCCATCGGCAGGCCGAAATCCTCCGGATGGATGCGGTACTCGGTGATCTCGCCCTCCTTCAATTCACCCACCAGCGTATCCGCGCCCAGGGTGATTTCGTCGAGCCCGTCGAGCCCGTGCACCACCAGCACGTGCTTGGCACCGAGCCGTTGCATCACCCGCACCAGGATCCCCACCAGATCGGGGTGGAATACGCCCAGCAGCGAATTCGGCGCCCCGGCCGGGTTGGTGAGCGGCCCCAGAATGTTGAAGATGGTGCGCACGCCCATCTCGCGCCGCACCGCCGCCACGTTCTTCATGGCGCTGTGGTGCGCCGGCGCGAACATGAATCCCACTCCCACCTCGGCGATGCAGCGCGCCACCGCCTCCGGCGGCAACTCGATGTCCGCGCCCAGCGCCTCGAGCACGTCGGCGCTGCCGGACTTGGACGACACCGAGCGGTTGCCGTGCTTGGCCACCTTGCCCCCTGCCGCGGCGACGACGAAGGCGCTCGTGGTCGACACGTTGAAGGTGTGTGAAGAATCCCCCCCCGTGCCGACCACGTCCAGGAGATGATCGTGCGGCGGTGGCACTTCCACCTTGAGCGCCAGTTCGCGCATCACCTGGGCCGCGGCGGTGATCTCGCCCACCGTCTCCTTCTTCACGCGCAGCCCGGTGAGGATCGCCGCCATCATCACCGGCGAGACCTCGCCGGCCATGATCTGGCGCATCAGATCCAGCATCTCGTCGTAGAAAATCTCGCGCAGCTCGATTGTGCGCTGCAACGCCTCCCGCGGCGTGATCTTCGTTCCCACTTCAACCCCTCGTCCGATTCATCGAAAACCCCGTTCCCTTGCCGCGTTTCAGGCCGCCGCCGGCTGCGGCGCATGCTGGCGCAGGAAATTGGCCAGCATCTCGTGCCCATGCTGCGTCAGGATCGATTCCGGATGGAACTGCACCCCTTCCACCGGCAGCGTGCGGTGGCGTAAGCCCATGATCTCGCCGTCCTCGGTCCAGGCCGTCACCTCCAGGCACTCGGGCAGCGACTCGCGCTCCACCGCCAGCGAATGGTAGCGCGTGCACTCCACCGGATTGGGCAAGCCCTCGAACACCCCCTCGCCGCGATGGAACACGGGCGAAGTCTTGCCGTGCATCAGGCGCTTGGCATGGACGACGCGCCCGCCGAACGCCGCCCCGATCGCCTGATGCCCCAGGCACACCCCGAAGATGGGGATCTCGCCGGCGAAACGTTCGATCACCTCCACCGAAATGCCTGCCTCGCGCGGCGAGCACGGCCCAGGCGAGATCACCAGGTACTCCGGCCGCCAGGCCGCGATCTGCGCCGCCGTCACCTCGTCGTTGCGCACCACCTTCACCTGCGCCCCGAGCTCGCCGAAGTACTGTGCCAGATTCCACGTGAAACTGTCGTAATTGTCAATCAGCAGCAACATCGCCCTTTCTCCCAGACCGTCGGACGGTCCATTGTACACACCACCGCCGTGCTCACTCTTGCGCCGGCCGCGGCAGCCACACCCGAAAGCATCCCTTATCGACCCACTCCACTTCTGCTTGGTTCGCCTGCGCGAGCGTGCGCGCCACGTACAGCCCAAGGCCTGTGCCACCGGGCCGGGAAGACGCGAACGGTTCGAACAAGCGCTCGCGCACTTCCGGTGCCACACCCGGTCCATCGTCGCACACCTCGACGCACACCCGCTCCCCTTCGGCCCGGGCGCGCACGCGGATCGCCCCAGCGCGGCGGCTCGCAAACTGCGCCGCGTTGTCGACGAGATTGTCGAGGATGTGCCGCAAATGCAGGGGGTCGATCCAGATGCGCAAGCCCTCGCCCACCTCCAGCACCACTTCCTCCTCGCCGCGGCCGAGCCGCGCGAGCGCCTCGCGCCGCCACTCCCTCAGCCACCCAGCCAGATCGAGCACTTCTGGCTGCGGCCGTTGTCGTCGCCCCAAAGACAGGATGTCCTCCACCAGGTGCTCGATGCGCTCCGCATTGTCGAGCGCCATCGCCAGCAAGCGCTCGCGCGCCGCCGCGTTCTCCTCACCCCGCATCAGCTCCAGCGCCTGTACTACCGCCGCCAGAGGGTTGCGCACCTCGTGCGCCACCCCGCCCACCAGGGTTCCGAGCGAGGCGAGCTTGTTGCGCTCGAATTCGCGGCTCACCTCTTCCAGGTCGCTCACGAACGCCAGCCACCCGCCGCCGCGGTAGGGCACCGTCGCGCGGCAGCGCAGCCGCCGCCCCTGAACCGCCACCCAGCGCTCCCCGCCGCGTCGGGCCAGCAGCCGGTCCACTCCGGGCAGGACTTCTTCGACGCGTTCCCCCACCGGCTCCCGCCCCAACCACTGCCGCAGCGGCTGCGAGGCGTAGCGCACCACGTCTTCGTCGTCGATCACCAGCACCCCGTCGCGCAGCTCGCGTAGGATGCGATCGTTGATCTCCCGCTGCCAGGCGAGCGTCTCCTGCTGTGCCCGGATCGACGCTTCCGCCCGGCGCAGACGCTCTCCCACCGCCTGCGCCGCCAAGGCCACCGCAAAGGCTCCCGCTCCGCTCAAGCCCACGAGATAGGCATCGCTCGGCCCCCCTCCCACCCCAGTTCGCCACAGGTTTTCTCCCAGCAGGGCAAGCGCCACCAGCGCCGCGTAAAAAGCAGCAAGCCGGCGCGATACCACCAGCGAAGCCCCGCCCACCGCCAGATAAAGGAAAGGAACCAGTCCCGAGCGGAATCCGCCGCTCACCGTCATCACCCCGGTGAGCGCCGCCACGTCCAACAACACCGCCGCCGTCACCCAGGCACCGGCCCGGCGCAGGCGCAGCGGCCGCAACACCGCCAATGCCACGGCGGCGCCGAAGTAGCCCACGCTCAGCCACAGGAAGGCCGACGGCCATTCCTCGCCCAGCGACATCTGCCGCCCGCCCACCAGCAGCACGCCGGCCACGGCCACGCGCAGCAGATCGCCTAGGCGGCCGACCGTTCCCGCCATGCCGGCGATGGAAGGCTCACTCCCGCGCACGCGCGCCTTCCTGCCGATGCGCCTCGCAGCAGAAGGTCTGCCCCCCGGCGCGCACCGCCTCGGAGGCCGGCACGAACACCCCGCAGCGGGCGCACTGCACCATCGGCTCAGCCTCCGCGGAAGGCTTCCTGTGCCCCCGCCCCGACCGCGCGCTCTCCTCGCCCGGACGCGATCCCCCGCCGTCGAGAAAACGCCGCCGCACCCACCACACCACCGCCAGCAGCACCACGAACCAGAACAACCAACGCATCACCGCATCCCGAACCGGACCAAAGAAGCGATTGTAGCGCGTGCCCATGTTCCTGCCGTGCTATGATTTTCTCTGCCCGGACCGACGTTGCCTACACGATGTCATTCACTCCCCCGCTTGCCACCCTGCGCCGCGACGGCAACTCCATCGTCATTATCGATCAGACCGGACTCCCCTGGCGCGTCGTCGAGCGCCGGCTCGGCACGCTCGACGACGTGCTCGAAGCCATCGTCGCCCTGCGCGTGCGCGGCGCACCGCTCATCGGCGTTGCCGCCGCCCATGGCCTCGCGCTCGCCCTGGAGCGCGACGCAAGCGACGCCGCCCTGGAAGACGCCATCGCCCGGCTGCTTTCCACCCGCCCCACCGCGGTGAACCTGCGCCTCGCGCTGGAAGCGCAGCGCGCCGTGCTCGCGCCGCTGCCGCCCTCCGAGCGCCCCGCTGCTGCCTGGCGTGAGGCCGAACGCCAGCGCGCCGACGACGCCCAACGCTGCGAGGCCATCGGCCGCGCCGGCCTACCCTGGATCGAGGAATTGGCGTGCCGGCTCGATCGCCCCGTACGCGTGCTCACGCACTGCAACGCCGGCTGGGCCGCCACCTGCGGCGCGGGCACGGCGCTTTCCCCCCTCTACCTCGCCCACGCTGCCGGCATTGCGCCCGAAGTCTTCGTCAGCGAAACCCGCCCGCGCAACCAGGGCCTCATCACCCACTGGGAGCTCACGCAAGCCGGCGTGCCCGCCACCCTCATCGCCGACAACGCCGCCGGTCTGCTCATCGCCCAGGGCGACATCGACCTCGTGCTCGTCGGGGCTGATCGCATCGCCCGCAACGGCGACGTCGCCAACAAGATCGGCACCTACCTCAAGGCCCTCGCCGCGCACGCCCACGGCGTTCCCTTCCTCGTGGCGGCGCCCGCCACCACGTTCGATCCCACCTGTCCGAACGGCGCCGCCATCCCCATCGAGGAGCGCGCCGCCGACGAAGTCCTCACCGTCGCCGGCCTGCCGCCCGGCACGGACGAGCCCGTTCCCGTACGCCTCACGCCACTGCCGGCCCGGGTGCGCAACCCCGCCTTCGACCTCACCCCTGCGCGCTGGATCACCGCCATCCTCACCGAAACCGGCGCCTGGCCCGCACCGCTCGCCGCCGCCAAGCTCTTCCCGGAGCCCGACCGATGATCGACCCCGCCCAGGCGCTTCTTGCCGCCACCCGACGTCTGGCCGAGACCGGGCTCAACCCCGGCAGCGCCGGCAACCTCAGCGTACGCACCGTCGAAGGTTTCCTCATCACCCCTTCCGGCATCCCCCCGGAAGAACTCGGCGCCGAGATGATGGTGCCGATGACGCTCGAAGGCATCTCCTCCGGTCCCTGGCCACCGTCGAGCGAATGGCGCTTTCACCGCGACCTCTACCGCAGTCGGCCAGAGGCCGGTGCCGTCGTCCACTGCCACAGCCCGGCGGCCACGGCGCTCGCCTGCCACCGCCGCGGCCTTCCCCCCTTCCACTACATGATCCTGCGCTTCGGCGGCCCCGACGTGCGCTGCGCCCGCTACGCCCGTTTCGGCACCCAGGCGCTCTCCGACGCCGTGCTCGAAGCCCTCGAAGGCCGCCGCGCCTGCCTCATGGCCAACCACGGCATGCTCGTCCTCGGCCGCGACCTCCCCCAGGCGCTCGCCCTGGCGCAGGAGCTGGAAACCCTGTGCGAACACTACCTGAGGGCCCGCACG
This sequence comes from Tepidiphilus sp. HLB4, assembly GCF_054823945.1. Lineage (NCBI taxonomy): Bacteria > Pseudomonadati > Pseudomonadota > Hydrogenophilia > Hydrogenophilales > Hydrogenophilaceae > Tepidiphilus > Tepidiphilus sp. HLB4. Next base: position 33,300 of record NZ_JSYB01000042.1, read on the forward strand.
CTCGGCGAGCCGGTCCATCTCACAGACGAAGAGATCGCCGAAGCACAGGAGGCCATCGCCGGCTATGGCCGGCGTTGAAAGACATAAAAAAGCACCTGAACGGTGCTTTTGGTGCCCGGGAAGGGACTCGAACCCCCACGCCTTGCGGCGCCAGAACCTAAATCTGGTGCGTCTACCAATTTCGCCACCCGGGCACGGCGAACCATTATAATCGAAGCCTCCCGCTGCCAAGATCAGGACCGGAGATGACCCGCAAGATCCTCGTCACGAACGCGCTCCCCTACGCCAACGGCGACATCCACCTCGGCCACCTCGTGGGCTACGTGCAGGCCGACGTCTGGGTGCGCTACCAACGCATGTGCGGGCATACGGTCCATTACGTCTGCGCCGACGACACCCACGGCACGCCCGTGATGCTGCGCGCGGAAAAAGAAGGCATCACGCCCGAAGCGCTCATCGCCCGCGTGCAGCAGGAACACGCGCGCGATTTCGCCAACTTCCTCGTCGCCTTCGATCACTACCACAGCACGCACAGCGAGGAGAACCGCTTCTTCGCCGAAGACATCTACCGCAAGCTCAAGGCGGCGGGTCTGATCGAAGCGCGCGAGATCGAGCAGTTCTACGACCCGGTCAAAGGCATGTTCCTGCCGGACCGCTTCATCAAAGGGGAATGCCCGCGCTGCGGCGCGCCGGATCAATACGGCGACAACTGCGAGGCGTGCGGCGCAGCCTATTCCCCCACCGAACTCAAGAACCCCTATTCCGCCGTCTCCGGCGCCAAGCCCGTGCTCAAGAAGAGCGAGCACTACTTCTTCAAGCTCTCGGACCCCCGCTGCGTGGAATTCCTGCGCCGCTGGACGCGCGGTACCAACGCGCGCGGCGAACCGCACCTGAGCCTCGAAGCGGCCAACAAGATCCGGGAATGGCTCGGCGAAGAGGGCGAGAACCGTCTCTCGGACTGGGACATCACGCGCGACGCCCCCTATTTCGGCTTCGAGATCCCGGATGCCCCCGGCAAGTATTTCTACGTCTGGCTGGATGCCCCCATCGGCTATCTGGCGAGTTTCCTGGCGCTCGCCAAGCGCCGGGGCGACATCGACGTGGCCGAGTACATCGACGCGCGCCGCGCCGCCGAAGCCGGCACCGAGATGGTGCACTTCATCGGCAAGGACATCCTCTACTTCCACGCCCTCTTCTGGCCGGCGATGCTGCACTTCTCCGGCTATCGCACGCCCACGCGCGAGTACGTCAATGGATTTCTCACCGTCGACGGCGCCAAGATGAGCAAGAGCCGCGGCACTTTCATCACCGCCCGCTCCTGGCTCGAACACGGGCTCGATCCGGAATGGCTGCGCTACTACTTCGCCACCAAGTCGAACGGCACCTTCGAAGACCTCGACCTCAGCTTCGACGATCTCATCGCCAAGGTCAATAGCGACCTCGTGGGCAAGTACGTCAACATCGCCAGCCGTACCGCCCGCTTCATCGCCGATCGCTTCGAGGGCCGGCTCGGACCCGTCGATGCCGCAGCGCTCGCCCCCTTCAAGGCTGCCCACCGCGACGAGCGGCTGCATCGTGCCTTCGAAGACGCCGACTACGGTCGGGCGCTGCGCGAGGCGATGGCGCTCGCCGATGCCGCCAACCACTACATCAACGAGCACAAGCCCTGGGAATTGGCAAAGAGCGGCGAACCCGAGCGGCTGCAGCGCGTGTGTTCCACGGCGCTCACCATGTTCCGCGACCTCACCCGCATCCTCAAGCCAGTCCTGCCGCGCACCGCGGCCCGCGTCGAGCGATTCCTCGCCATCGAGCCGCTGTGCTGGGGAGAAGACTGGGCGCCCCTGCCGGCCGGGCATCGGATCGAAGCCTACGAGCACCTGCTCACCCGCATCGAGCGCAAGGCGATCGACGCGCTCATCGAAGCCAACCGCGAAGCGCTCGCTCCGGTCGCTCCTGCGCCCAAACCTGCCGAAGCGAAGCCCGAAGCGGCCGCGCCGATCACGCTTGAGCAGTTCCTCGGCGTCGACCTGCGCGTGGCGCGCGTCATCGCCGCCGAGCCAGTCGAGGGCGCCGACAAGCTGCTGCGGCTGCTGCTCGACGCCGGCGAGCGGGAGGAAGACGGCAGCGCCAAGGTGCGGCAGGTCTTCGCCGGCATCAAATCGGCCTACGATCCCGCCGCGCTCGTCGGCCGCCTGGTCGTGCTGGTGGCCAACCTCGCGCCGCGCAAGATGAAGTTCGGCCTCTCGGAGGGCATGGTGCTCGCCGCCTCCGACCCGGGCGGCACCCATCCCGGCATCTACCTCGTCTCGCCCGACGAAGGCGCAACCCCCGGCATGAGAATCAAATGAGCTTCTTCCGCCCGCGCCTCATCGAGACGCTACGCGGCTATGACCGCGGGCAGTTCCTCGCCGACCTCTCGGCTGGCGCCACCGTGGGCGTGCTGGCGCTGCCGCTCGCCATGGCGTTTGCCATCGCCAGTGGCATGTCTCCCTCGGCCGGCATCTGGACCGCCATCGTCGCCGGGTTCCTCATCTCCGCCCTGGGCGGCTCGCGGGTGCAGATCGGCGGCCCCACCGGCGCCTTCATCCCCATCGTCTACGGCATCGTCGCCGCCCACGGCGAAGCGAACCTGCTGGTGGCAACCATGCTCGCCGGCCTGCTGCTCTTCGCGCTCGGTGCGGCTCGGCTCGGCACGCTCATCCGCTTCATCCCCCTGCCGGTGGTGATCGGCTTCACCAACGGCATCGCCGTGGTGATCTTCCTCTCCCAGATCAAGGATTTCCTCGGCCTGTCGATCGACAAAGTCCCGGCCGAGTTTTTCGGCAAGATGCACGCGCTCGCCACGGCGCTGCCCACCGCGCACTGGCCTACGCTCGGCTTCGGGCTCGCCTCGCTCGCCTTCCTGCTCACCTGGAACCGCTACGCGCGCCGTCAGCGCTGGCTCGCGCGGCTGCCAGGGCCGCTGGCGGTACTGATCGTTGCCACCGCCGTGAACATGCTCTTCTCCCTGCCGCTGGAGACCATCGGCACACGCTTCGGCGGCATTCCCCAGACGATCCCCACGCCATCGCTGCCAGCCTTCGACATCACCCGCCTAGGGCAACTGCTGCCACCGGCGATCGCCATCGCGCTGCTCGGCGCCATAGAGAGCCTGCTCTCGGCCCGGGTGGCCGACAGCATGATCGACGACCGGCACGACCCGAACCAGGAGCTGATGGCGCAGGGCATCGCCAACGTCGTCGCACCCCTCTTCGGCGGCTTCGCCGCCACCGGCGCGATCGCCCGTACCGCCACCAACGTGCGCGCCGGCGGCCGCACCCCGGTGGCCGGCATCGTCCATTCCCTGACCCTGCTCGCCGTCGTACTCGTGCTCGCGCCGCTTGCCGCCCACGTGCCACTCACCTCGCTCGCCGCCATCGTGCTCGTCACTGCAGTCAATATGGGCGACTGGCACGAAATGGCCCCCGCTGCGCTCAGACGCTATAGCACCAAGTATCGCGTGATTCTGCTCACCACCTTCGCCCTCACCGTGCTCTTCGACCTCACCATCGCCGTCGAAGTCGGCATGGTGCTCGCGAGCCTCGCCTTCATCTACCAGATGGCGCGCTTCACCCACGTCGAACGGCTGCCGCTGGAGCGACGGCCCGACGCACACCGCTTCCGGCGCGAGGACGGGTCGCTGCGCGTGGCCGCCTACCGCATCTCCGGCTCGCTCTTCTTCGGCGCCATTCACAAGCTCGACGAGCTCCTCGACACCGAAGACTGGCCCGACGTGGTCGTGCTCGACCTGGGCAAGCTCGTGAGCATCGACGCTTCGGGACTCGATACGCTGCGCGCCATCGCCCGCGAGCTCAAGAAACGCGGCATCCCGCTCGTACTCGCCGAACTGAACCGCGACGTCTTCCGCACGCTGCGCAAGGCAGGCTTCATCGACGAGATCGGTCGCGAGAACCTGCGACGCAACCTCGAAGACGCTCTCGCCTGGGCCGAAGGCTTGCAGCGGAAGGAACCCGAGATTTCCTATACTTGACGCAGGTTCGGCGCCCGTCGCCAGGTCGTGCTGCGGTATACTTGATCCTTTTCCTTCAACGAGCCTCTTTCCCCAAACGCGATGGACTACCTCGGCTTTCGCCTGCGCAACAACCTCTTCGTCGCCCCGATGGCCGGAGTCACCGACCGTCCGTTCCGGCAGCTGTGCAAGCGCCTGGGTGCCGGGCTGGCGGTCTCCGAGATGGTCACCTCCAATTCGCTGCTCTACGGCAGCGCCAAGACCCTGCGCCGGGCCGATCACACCGGAGAGGTCGAACCCATCGTCGTGCAGATCGCCGGTGCCGACCCCGAGATGATGGCGCAGGCGGCGCGACACAACGTCGAGCGCGGGGCGCAGATCATCGACATCAACATGGGCTGTCCGGCGAAGAAAGTGTGCAACGTCTATGCCGGCTCGGCGCTCATGCAAGACGAAGCGCTCGCCGCCCGCATCCTGGAAGCCGTGGTGCGTGCCGTGCCCGACACGCCGGTGACACTCAAGATGCGCACCGGCTGGAACCGCGCCAACAAGAACGCCCCGCGCCTGGCGCGCATCGCCGAATCCTGCGGCATCCGGGCGCTCGCCATCCACGGCCGCACCCGGGCCGACCAGTACATGGGCGAGGCGGAATACGACACCATCGCCCTGGTGAAGACGCTCGTCTCCATTCCCGTGATCGCTAACGGCGACATCACCACGCCCGAGAAAGCCCGCGCCGTGCTGGACTACACCGGCGCAGACGGCGTGATGATCGGCCGCGCCGCCCAGGGGCGTCCCTGGCTCTTTCGCGAGATCGAACACTACCTCGCCACCGGCGAGCATCTGCCGCCGCCCTCGCCGCCCGAGATCCGCGCCCTGCTGCTGGAGCACCTCGAAGACCTCTACGCCTTCTACGGTGAAACCACGGGCGTGAAGGTCGCGCGCAAGCACATTTCCTGGTATACCAAGGGGCTCGTCGGCTCGGCCGCCTTCCGTCAGCGCATGAACCAGCTCGAGACGGTGACCGAACAGCGCGCGGCGATCGACGAGTTCTTCGGCGATCTGGCCGCCCGACGGATCGAATCCCTGGAAACGACCGCCGAGGTCTGCGCATGAAACCGGTGCCCGAATGCCGCGACGAGCTCGGCCGGGCGGTGTTCGCCACCCTCGAGCGCTATTTCCACGACCTCGAGGGCCAGACACCCACGGGGCTGCATGCCTTGGTGATGGATCGGGTCGAATGTGAACTCATCCGCTACATCCTCACGCGCGCCGGCGGCAACCAGACGCTGGCGGCGCAGATGCTCGGCATCAACCGCAACACGCTGCGGCGCAAGATCCAGCAATACCAACTCGGCTGACCTCCACGCACGGAAAACCATCATGACAGAAAGATATGCGCTCCTGAGCGTCTCGGACAAGACCGGCATCGTCGAATTCGCCCGCGGCCTCGAACGGCTGGGCCTGAGGCTGCTCTCCACCGGCGGCACGGCCCAGGCGCTGCGCGAAGCAGGGCTGAAGGTCACCGACGTGGCCGAGCACACGGGCTTTCCCGAGATGCTCGATGGCCGCGTCAAGACCCTGCACCCGCGCGTGCACGGCGGCATCCTCGCGCGGCGCGACGATGAAGCGCATCTGGCCGCACTCGCCGCCCAGGGCATCCCGCTCATCGACGTCGTGGCCGTCAACCTCTACCCCTTCGAGCAGACCGTGGCGCGCCCCGGCTGCACCCTCGAAGAAGCGATCGAGAACATCGACATCGGTGGCCCGGCCATGGTGCGCGCCGCGGCCAAGAATCACGGCAACGAACAAGGCGGCGTGGCCGTGCTCACCGACCCGGCCGACTATGCGCCGTTGCTCGACGAGATGCACGCCAACGGCGGCCGCGTGAGCTACGCCACCCGTTACCGGCTCGCCGCCAAAGCCTTCACGCACACGGCGCGCTACGACGCCGCCATCTCGCACTACCTCACCGCCCGCACCCCGGCAGGTGAGACCAGCCGCTTCCCCGCCGCCTTCCAGCCTGCTTTCGACAAGGTGCAGGACCTGCGCTACGGCGAGAACCCCCACCAGAGCGCCGCCTTCTACCGCGACCCGCGCGCGGCCGCCGGCGGCATCGCCCAGGCGCAGCAATTGCAAGGCAAGGAGCTCTCCTACAACAACCTCGCCGACGCCGACGCCGCCTGGGAATGCGTCAAGAGCTTCGAACCCGCCGCCGATGGTCCTGCCTGCGTCATCGTCAAGCACGCCAATCCCTGCGGCGTCGCGCTCGGAGAAAACCCCCTCGAAGCCTACTTGCGGGCCTTTGCCACCGACCCCACCTCCGCCTTCGGCGGCATCATCGCCTTCAACGTGCCCGTCGATGCGGCAGCGGCCCAGGCCGTGGCGGCGCAGTTCCTCGAAGTGCTCATCGCACCGGGCTACACTGCCGAGGCGCTCAAAGTGCTCGCAGCGAAGAAGAACGTGCGCGTGCTGCGCTGCCCACTGGGCGCCGATCCCGCCCAATGGGAGTACAAGCGCATCGGCGGAGGGCTCCTGGTGCAGACACCCGATGCCGTCTCCTTCGATCCGGACCAGCTTCGCGTCGTCACCCGCCGCCAGCCCACCCCCGAGGAGATGCGCGACCTCCTCTTCGTGTGGCGCGTGGCCAAATACGTCAAGTCGAACGCCATCGTCTACGGCAAGGAGCGACGCACCGTGGGCATCGGCGCCGGCCAGATGAGCCGGGTCGACTCCTCGCGCATCGCCGTCATCAAGGCGCGCAACGCCGGGCTGGAGGTGCGCGGCAGCGTGGTCGCCTCCGATGCCTTCTTCCCCTTCCGCGACGGGCTCGACGTGCTCGCCGAAGCCGGCGCCACCGCCGTCATCCAGCCCGGAGGCTCGGTGCGCGACGAAGAGGTGATCGCCGCGGCCGACGAGCATGGCCTGGCCATGGTCTTCACCGGCATCCGCCATTTCCGTCACTGACCGTCTGCCAAGAACGAGCGAACCCCCATGAAGAAACACGGCCTCACCGTGATGGTCATCGGCAGCGGCGGGCGCGAACACGCGCTCGCCTGGAAGCTTGCCCAGTCACCGCGCGTGCAGCACGTCCTCGTCGCTCCGGGCAACCCCGGCACCGCCCGCACGGAGAAATGCCGCAACCTGCCGGCAAGCACGATCGAACAATGGCTCGACGCCGCCCGGCTCGAGCACGTCGATCTCACCGTCGTCGGGCCGGAAGCGCCGCTTGCCGCCGGTATCGTCGACGCCTTCCGCGAGGCAGGGCTGACGATCTTCGGCCCGACCCAGGCCGCCGCCCAGCTCGAGGCGAGCAAGGATTTCGCCAAGCGCTTCATGCAGCGCCATGGCATCCCTACCGCCGCCTACCAGACCTTCGCCGACGCCGCGCAAGCGCACGCCTGGGTCGAAACCAAAGGGGCGCCCATCGTCGTCAAGGCCGACGGGCTCGCCGCCGGCAAGGGAGTGGTCGTGGCGCAGACGCTCGCCGAGGCGCACGAGGCGATCGACCGCATGCTCGTGGCCAACGCCATGGAAGATGCCGGCGCGCGCGTGGTCATCGAGGAATTCATGGAAGGCGAAGAGGCAAGCTTCATCGTGCTTGCCGACGGGCGCAACGCGCTTGCGTTTGCCACCAGCCAGGACCACAAGCGCCTGCTCGACGGCGACCGTGGCCCCAACACCGGCGGCATGGGCGCCTACAGCCCCGCGCCGGTGGTCACCCCCGACGTGCACGCCCGCGTCATGCGCGAGATCATCCAGCCCACGCTCGCCGGCATGGCCGCCGAGGGCACGCCCTACGCCGGCTTTCTCTATGCGGGCCTCATGATCTCGCCGCAGGGCGAACCGCGGGTGGTCGAATTCAACTGCCGCCTGGGCGACCCCGAGGCGCAACCGCTGCTCGCGCGACTCAAGACCGACCTCGTCGATCTCATCGAAGCAGCGCTCGCCGGCTCCCTGCTCGAAGTCGAAGCTCAATGGGACCGCCGCCCGGCCGTGGGCGTGGTACTTGCCGCCGCCGGTTATCCGGAAGCACCGCGCAAGGGCGACGTCATCACGGGTTTGCCCGAGGAATGCGCCCCGCTCGAACCCCAGGAACCGGTGCTCGTCTTTCACGCCGGCACCGCCGAGCGCGAAGGGCAGATCGTCACCCATGGCGGGCGAGTGCTGTGCGTCACCGCGCTCGGCGAGACGCTGCGCGAGGCGATCGCGCGCGCCTATGCCGTGGCCGACCGCATCGAGTTCGCCGGCAAACAGATGCGCCGCGACATCGGCCACCGGGCGCTTAACCGCCACCATCCATGATGCCAGACACCGCCGCGATCCGGCGCCATTTCCTCGCGCTGCAGACGCGCATCGTGGAGGCGCTCGCCGCACTCGACGGCCGCGCGTTTCGCGAAGAGCGCTGGGAACGGCCGCAGGGCGAAGCGCTCACGGGCGACGGGCTTACCTGCATCACCGAAGACGGCCCGGTGCTCGAGCGCGGTGGCGTCAATTTCTCCCACGTGCGCGGCGCGAGCCTGCCGCCTTCGGCGAGCGCCCGGCGGCCGGAACTCGCCGGGCGTGCCTTCGAGGCGCTGGGCGTGTCGCTCGTGCTGCACCCGCGCAATCCTTACTGCCCCACCGTACACCTCAACGTGCGCGCCTTCGTCGCCACCGCCGAAGGGCTGCCGCCCGTGTGGTGGTTTGGCGGCGGCATGGATCTCACGCCCTACTACCCTTTCGTCGAGGACATCGTGCACTTTCACCGCACCTGCCGCGACGCGGTGCTGGGCGCGGGCTTCGGCGAGGCGCACTATCGCCACTACAAGCGCTGGTGCGACGAGTACTTCTACCTCAAGCACCGCGAAGAACCGCGCGGCGTGGGCGGCCTCTTCTTCGACGATCTGGGGGCCGATGGCACCATCCCCTTCGAATCCGCCTGGCGGCTCGCCCAGGCCGTGGGAGATGCCTTCCTTCCAGCCTATCTCCCCATCCTCGAGCAGCGGCTCGCCCACCCCTACGGTGAGCGCGAGCGCGACTTCCAAGCCTATCGCCGCGGGCGCTACGTCGAATTCAACCTCGTGTGGGACCGCGGCACCCACTTCGGCTTGCAAAGCGGCGGGCGCACCGAAGCCATCCTCATGTCGCTGCCGCCGCTCGCGCGCTGGCGCTACGACTGGCACCCCGAGCCCGGCAGCCCCGAGGCGGCGCTCTACGAAGCGCTCAGGCCACGCGACTGGGCCGAACGCTCGGCCGAGGCTCCGCTCACCGGAACGGAATGAAAACCGGCGAGACGTCGATCGTCACGCCTGGACCGTAGTACGGCCGCGCATAGCGATACTCCACCACCCGCGGCGGCGGCGCCCAGTCGCGATAGATCACCGTCTTCTCACGCACCACCGTCACCGGCCGCCGATCCCAACCGTAATGACGCCCATGGTCATGGCGCTCGATCACCACCACGTCCGGCCGCCCTGGATGATGGCCCCATTCCCCCGGCCTTCCCGCCCACGCCGACGTCACTCCCAGCAACAGGGCTCCCAGTCCGAGCACGATCTTCTTCGTATTCATGATCCTTCCTCCGGCAAAGCTGTCTTTTTCCTGACTACAGAATAGCGTCCCTGGCGCTTCGCCAGCGTAAAAAGGTGTTTCGCCCAAAGTACGGCGGCAAAGCGCCTTCTTGCTACAATGAACGCACGCAAGCGCGTTGCGCCACCATCCGGAGTGCCCATGCCGCTACGCCACACCAAGATCGTCGCCACACTCGGCCCGGCAAGCTCCAGCGCCGAGGTGCTCGGCCGCATGATCGATGCCGGGCTCGACGTCGCCCGGCTCAACTTCTCCCACGGCAGCGCTGACGAGCACCGCGCCCGTGCCAAACTGGTGCGCGAGCTCGCCCTCGAGCGCGAAAGGCCCGTGGGACTACTCGGCGATCTGCAAGGGCCCAAGATCCGCATCGGCAAATTCGCCCAGGGAAAAATCACGCTCGAGCGCGGGCAGAAATTCGTGCTCGACGTCCACTGCCCCGTAGGCGACGAAACCCGGGTCGGGCTCGACTATCCCGATCTGCCGCGCGACGTGCGCCCCGGCGACGTGCTGCTGCTCGACGATGGCAAGATCCGGCTGCAGGTCGATTACGTCGCCGGCGATCGCATCCATACCACGGTACTGGTGGGCGGCGTACTCTCCGATCACAAGGGCATCAACCGGCAGGGCGGCGGACTCTCGGCCCCGGCGCTCACCGCCAAGGACATGGACGACATCAGGCTCGCCGCCGAGATCGGCGTCGACTTCCTCGCCGTCTCCTTCCCCAAGAACGCCGCCGACATCTACATGGCGCGCCAGCTCATGCGCGCTGCCGGCGGGCACGCGCTCATCATCGCCAAGATCGAGCGCATCGAGGCGGTGCAAAACCTCGAGGAAATCCTGCAGGCGAGCGACGGCATCATGGTCGCGCGCGGCGATCTCGCCGTCGAAGTGGGCGATGCCACGGTACCGGCGCTGCAGAAAAAGATGCTGCGGCTCGCGCGCGAGCGCAACCGGCTCGCCATCACCGCCACGCAGATGATGGAATCGATGATCGAAAGTCCCGTGCCCACGCGCGCCGAAGTCTCGGACGTGGCCAACGCCGTACTCGACGGCACCGACGCGGTCATGCTCTCGGCCGAGACCGCCAGCGGGCGCTATCCGGTCGAGACGGTGGAAGCCATGCACCGCGTCTGCCTCGAAGCCGAACGCTCGCAGGAGAGCTCGCTCGACCGGGAGCTGCTCGACCGGGTCTTCACCCGCATCGACGAAGCGATCGCCATGTCGGCCATCTGGACCGGCTGGCACCTGCGCGTCAAGGCGATCGCCGCCATGACGCAGACCGGCGCCACCGCCCTGTGGATGAGCCGCATCAACTGCGGCGTACCCATCTTCGCCCTCACCCCCGACGAGCACACGCGCAACCAGATGACGCTCTACCGCCAGGTCACCCCCATCCTCGTGTCACAGCTACACCAAGACCGCGACGAGATGCTGTGGGAGGCGGAAAAGATCCTGCTCGAGCGCGGCATCGTCGCCTACGACGATCTCATCGCGCTCACCATCGGCGAACCCATCGGCGTGCCCGGCGGCACCAACACCCTCAAGATCGTGCGCGTCGGACAGACCCTGCGGGCGAGCGTCCCGCCGGTGTAGAATCCGCCCGAACGATCCGCTCCCAAGGAGAAACGACCCATGCCTCTCGTCTCGATGCGCCAGCTGCTCGATCACGCCGCCGAACACGGCTACGGCATTCCCGCCTTCAACGTGAACAACCTCGAACAGGTGCAGGCGATCATGGAAGCCGCGGCCGAGACCGACAGCCCGGTGATCATGCAAGCCTCGGCCGGCGCACGCAAGTATGCCGGGGAGCCCTTCCTGCGCCACCTGCTGCTTGCCGCGGTCGAAGCCTACCCGCATCTGCCGGTGGTGATGCACCAGGACCACGGCCAGACCCCGGCCGTGTGCATGGCCGCCATCCGCTCCGGCTTCACCAGCGTGATGATGGACGGTTCGCTCCTGGAAGACGGCAAGACGCCCTCCTCCTACGAGTACAACGTGGCCGTCACCCAGGAAGTGGTTCGCTTCGCCCATTACATCGGCGTGACGGTGGAAGCCGAACTTGGCTGTCTGGGCTCGCTCGAGACCGGCCAGGCGGGCGAGGAAGACGGCATCGGCGCGGCCGGAACGCTCGCGCACTCGATGCTGCTCACCGACCCCGAACAGGCCGCCGACTTCGTGCGCGCCACGCAGTGCGACGCGCTGGCGATCGCCATCGGCACCAGCCACGGCGCCTACAAGTTCTCGCGCAAGCCCACCGGCGACATCCTGGCCATCGAGCGCGTGAAAGAGATCCACGCCCGGCTGCCCAACACCCACCTCGTCATGCACGGCTCCTCCAGCGTGCCGCAGGAGCTGCTCGAAGAGATCCGGCGCTACGGCGGCGACATGAAAGAGACCTATGGCGTGCCCGTCGAGGAAATTCAAACCGCCATCCGCTACGGCGTGCGCAAGATCAACATCGACACCGACATCCGCCTGGCCATGACCGGCGCCATCCGCCGCTTCTTCGCCGAGTCGCCCGACAAGTTCGACCCGCGCGAATACCTCAAACCGGCGCGCGCCGCGGCCAAGGCCGTGTGCAAGTCGCGCTACGAAGCCTTCGGCTGCGCCGGCATGGCGAGCAAGATCAAGCCGATCCCGCTCGAAAAGATGGCCGAGCGCTACCGCAAGGGTGAACTCGCCCAGCAGGTGCGCTGAAACATCGCCAGAAGCCCGCCATGTGCGGGCTTTGTCCATTCAAGGAGGAGACATCCCATGAGTGAAGAGCGTATCAGCCGCTTTCCCGTCGCCCGGCTCGACGATCTGCCCGAAGACATCCGCGCCCGCATTCTCTCGGTGCAGGAAAAGACCGGCTTCATCCCCAACGTCTTCCTCGCGCTCGCGCACCGGCCCGAGGAATTCCGCGCCTTCTTCGCCTATCACGACGCGCTCATGGAGAAGAACACCGGGCTCACCAAGGCCGAGCGCGAGATGATCGTGGTGGCCACCTCGGCGGCCAACGACTGCCTCTACTGCGTGATCGCCCACGGGGCCATCGTGCGCATCCGCAGCAAGAATCCACGCCTGTCGGATCAGCTCGCCGTCAATTACCGCCGCGCCGAGATCACCCCGCGCCAGCGCGCCATGCTCGACTACGCCATGAAAGTGGCGCTGCGCTCGGCCGAAGTCAGCGACGAAGACTTTGCCGCCCTGCGCGCCCACGGTTTCACGCTCGACGACATCTGGGACATCGGCGCCATCGCTGCTTTCTACGGCATGAGCAACCGCATCGCCAACATGAGCGCCCTGCGGCCCAACGACGAGTTCTACGCCATGGGACGGGTCTGAACGAGGCACGGGCGCACGCCATTCTAGGCTGCGCCACTTATAGCCGAGGTTTATAAACAAACCCTTCCCGCTCCCTTGGCACCGAGGGCAAGCTCTCCTATCATCGACCACCTCGACCCACAAATTGCCCGTTGAGGTGGTTTCGATGCGTTTTCCTCTTACCTCGTTTCGCTCCGTCTTGGCGATGTTCCTGCTGGCATTCGCCGCCTGCGCTGCCGCCCAGACCCAGCCTGTGCGGCCGCTGCTCACGCCGGACGAGCTCGCACCGCTGCTGCGCGACCCCAGCGTGCGCGTGCTCGACATCCGCCCCGCCGCAGAATACGCCGCTGGCCACATCCCCGGCGCGGCCAACATCCCCTATGGCGTCTTCCGCGGCCCGGCCGACAACCCTGGGGCCCTGCCTTCCGAGCAGGCGCTCACCGAGGCGCTGCGCCGCGCTGGCATCGACCACGACGTCCATGTGATCGTTGCCCATGCGGGCAAGGACGCCACCGACTTCGGCGCTGCCGCGCGCGTCTACTGGACGCTCAAGGTGGGCGGGCTCACCCGCCTGTCGGTGCTCGACGGCGGCACGCTCGGCTGGAAAGAACAGGGTGGAGCGTTGGAGACTGCCGCCGTCCAGTCGCGGCCTAGTACCTTTACCTTCCATTACGATCGCCGCTACGCCCTCTCCACCGAAGATTTGGCCGCCCAGGTGCGAAGCCCACATCCTCCCGTGCTCGTCGATGCTCGACCCGAGCCCTTCTTCCGCGGCGACGAACGCCACGGCGCCGCCGCTCGTTACGGGACGCTGCCCGGCGCCACGTCCTTGTCCTACGCGCACTTTTTCAACGCCGACGGCCGGACCCTCAAGCCGGTCGAGGAGCTGCGCACCCTCGTCGGGCGCGAAGTGCCGCCCGCGGGCAAACCGACGGTGACCTTCTGCAACACGGGGCATTGGGCCGCCATCGACTGGTTCGTCCTCTCGGAGCTCTTGGGCAGGGAAAACGTGCTGCTCTACCCCGAATCGGTAGTCGCCTGGAGCCGGCGCGACCTGCCGATGGACCACGAACCCTCCCGCCTGCAGGCGCTTGCGCGCGAAGCCAAGCGCTGGTTCGACCAATGAGGCCTATCATGCCGATCCGCCGTCTCCTCCTCATCGCCGGCGCGCTCGCGCTCGTGTTCGCCGTGACGCTGCTCGCCGGCCTGCGCCAGGGGTTGCTCACGCTGCTCGGGCTCGGTTTCGGTGCCGTGCTGCAGGGCTGCCGTTTCGGTTTCACCACCGGCTGGCGCGAGTACCTCGAGCGGCGCAATCCGCACGGGCTGTGGGCGCAGCTGCTTCTGCTCGCACTCGCCTCCAGTCTCATGCTGCCCCTGCTGGCACAGCATTCCGGCGAACTGGTCGGCGCAGTGGCCCCGCTCACCTTCAGCCTCGTGCTCGGTGCCTTCCTCTTCGGCGCGGCGATGCAGCTCACCGACGGCTGCGGCTCCGGCACGCTCTACAAGGCGGGCGCCGGGTCGCCGCTCTCGGTGGTGGTGTTGCCCACTTTCGTGCTCGGCAGCTTCCTTGGCGCCTCGCATCAGCCGGCCTGGGTCGCCCTCGGCGGGCTGCCGCCCGTCGATCTGCTGCGCTACGGCTGGCCGCTGGCGCTCGCCCTCACGCTGAGCGGCTGCGCCCTGGTGGCGCTCCTCACCCTGCCGCAGGCGCGCGCCGCCGGTCCCTGGCCGCGGCGCTGGGTGATCGGCGCCGTGCTGCTGGCGCTCCTGGCGGCGCTGCACCTGATCGTGGCCGGTCAACCCTGGGGCATCGTCTACGGCGTGGGGTTGTGGGGCGCCAAGGCCTTCGCGGCGCTGGGCTGGAATCCGGCTGCCGACCCCTTCTGGGGCGTGGCCCCGCACGCGGCGCGCCTGGCCGAACCCATCGTCTATGACGTCACCTCGGTGACCAACTTCGGGCTGCTCTACGGCGCCTATGCCGCCTCGCGCTGGCACGGCCCCGTGACCACCAACCTGCCTTCGGCACGCCGCCTGCTGGTGGCCGCCGCGGCCGGCCTGGTGCTGGGTTATTCTTCCCGAATGGCATTCGGCTGCAACGTCGGCGCCTTGCTGGGCGGTATCACCTCGGCCAGCCTGCACGGCTGGGTGTGGTTCGCCATGGCTTTTCTCGGCTCGATGGTGGGCGTGCGCCTGCGCCGGCGGATCGACGTTCCCCAAGGAGCGGTCTTCGCATGAACACGAACCTCCGTCTGCGCCGGTTCCGCCGCTTCACGGCGCTCTTCTGGCTCGGCTTTACCGTCCTGATCCTGCTTGATGCCTTCAGCAGCCGCGTCTACCGGCCCGAACCGCCCCCCATCGCCCTGGGAAGCGGCCAGGCTCCCGGCGGCGGTCACTGCTCCGGGCGCTGAACCCGCCCGCTGGCACCACCAGCGGAACGAACGGAATCGGCGAGGTCCATGCGGCAAAAAATGGCGCTATACTGCAGGGTCGATACGCAGGGGCTGCCATGTCGATCAAACACCCGATCATCGCGGTCACCGGCTCTTCCGGCGCAGGCACGAGCACCATCACCCGCACTTTCGCGCGCATCTTCGAGCGTGAAGGGGTCAATGCCGCCATCGTCGAGGGCGATGCCTTCCATGCCTTCGACCGCGCCGAAATGCACCGGCGCATCGCCGAGGAAACCGCCCGCGGCAATCCACACTTCAGCCACTTCGGCCCCGAGGCGAACCTGCTCGACGAGCTGGAAAACCTCTTTCGCTCCTATTCCGAGAGCGGCACCGGGCGCACGCGCCACTACCTGCACACCATCGAGGAAGCGGCGAAATACGGCGGGGAGCCCGGCACCTTCACGCCGTGGGAGCCGTTACCGGAGAACACCGATCTCCTCTTCTACGAAGGGTTGCACGGCGGGCTCGTCACCGAGACGCACGACATGGCGCGCTTCGTGGATCTCTTGATCGGCGTGGTGCCCATCATCAATCTGGAATGGATTCAGAAACTGTGGCGCGACCGCAGCGAGCGCGGCTATTCCACCGAGGCCGTCACCGACACCATCCTGCGCCGCATGCCCGACTACGTGCGCTACATCTGCCCGCAGTTCAGCCGCACTCACGTCAATTTCCAACGCATCCCGGTGGTCGACACCTCCAACCCCTTCATCGCCCGCGACGTGCCCACCGCCGACGAGAGCCTGGTGGTGATCCGCTTCGCCAACCCGCGCGGCATCGACTTTCCCTACCTGCTCAACATGATCGCCGACTCCTTCATGAGCCGCGCGAACACGCTGGTGATCCCCGGGGGCAAGATGGACCTGGCCATGCAGCTCATCTTCACCCCTTTCGTCTGGCGCCTGATGGAGCGGCGCCAGCGGGTGATGGGGGTGCTCTAAGCGCTCAGGCGCGCTGCGCCAGCGCCACTCGCCGCGCGGTCACCGCCTCGGCGAGGCGATCGAGCGCCGCAACCGTATCTTCCCAGCCGATGCAGGCGTCCGTAATGCTCTTGCCGTATTCGAGCGGCTTGCCCGGCACCAGATCCTGCCGCCCTTCCTTCAGATGCGACTCGATCATCACGCCGATGATGCGATCCTCGCCGCCGGCGAGCTGCTCGGCCACCGCTTCGACCACTTCGAGTTGCCGCTTGAACTGCTTGCGGCTGTTGCCGTGCGAGCAGTCGATCATCACCTTGGCCGGGATGCCGGCCGCGGCCAGGTCGCGGCAGGCCGCCTCGACGCTGTTCGCATCGTAATTGGGCTCCTTGCCGCCGCGCAAAATGACGTGGCAGTCTTCGTTGCCCGAAGTGCTGACGATGGCCGAGTGCCCGGCCTTGGTCACCGACAGGAAATGGTGCGGCGCCTGGGCCGCCTTGATGGCGTCGATGGCGATGCGCACGTTGCCGTCGGTGCCGTTCTTGAACCCGACCGGGCAGGAGAGACCCGAAGCGAGCTCGCGGTGCACCTGGCTCTCGGTGGTACGCGCCCCGATCGCGCCCCAGGCGATGAGGTCGGCGATGTACTGCGGCGTGATCATGTCGAGGAACTCGGTGGCGGCCGGCAGCCCCATCTCGGTGATCTCCCACAACAATCGACGGGCGAGGCGAATGCCGTCGTTGATGCGGTAGGAGTCGTCCAGGTAGGGATCGTTGATGAGTCCTTTCCAGCCCACCGTCGTGCGCGGTTTCTCGAAGTAGACCCGCATCACCACCAGCAGCTCGCCGCGCAGCCGGTCAGCCTGTTCCTTGAGCCGGCGGGCGTACTCCAGCGCCGCTTCCGGATCGTGGATGGAGCACGGCCCGACGATCGCGAGCAGCCGGTCGTCGGCGCCGTAGAGGATGCGATGGATCGCCTGGCGCGCGAGGAAGGTGGTCTCGGCCGAGGCCGGCGTGGCGGGAAACTCGCGCAACACGTGCGCTGGTGGCACGAGCTCCTTGATCTCCTTGATGCGCACGTCGTCGACGTGCAAACGGGTATGGGCTTTGACGGTGTTCATAGGCTTTCCTCGTTGGCTCATCCCTGAGAGGGTTTGACGGCGCTCTTGGGGCGAAACGCTGCGACGACCGCGGGATCCGTTTCCAGATAGGGCCCGCCGATGAGATCGATCGCGTAGGGAATCGCCGCGAAGATGCCGGCGTGGATCACCTTGCCGTCGGCATCGCGCAGCCCCTCCAGGGTTTCCTGAATGGACTTCGGCTGCCCCGGAAGGTTCACGATCAGGGTGCGACCGCGGATCACCGCCACCTGGCGCGACAGGATGGCGGTGGGGACGAAACGCAGGCCGATGCGCCGCATCTCTTCGCCAAAGCCGGGCAGCTCCTTCTCACCCACGGCGAGCGTCGCCTCGGGCGTGACGTCGCGCGGGGCCGGACCCGTCCCGCCGGTGGTGAAGACGAGGCAGCAGCCGAGCTCGTCGGCCAGTTCGATCAAGGTGCGCTCGATCACGGGCCGCTCGTCGGGAATCAGGCGCTTCTCCGCGCGCCAGGGCGAAACGAGCGCCCGGGAAAGCCATGCCTCCAGCGCCGGCAGGCCACGATCCTCATAGACGCCCTGGCTTGCCCGATCGCTCACCGACACGAGTCCGATCACCGCTTCCGCCTTCATTCCTCTCCCCCTTCTTCTGCGGCCGAATCCAACCTTCCCTCTGCCTCGCGCGCCTCGAAGAGCACCTTCAGCTCGCGATAGAGCGCACGATAGGACTCACCCGTCGGCTCCCCCTTCTGCCGTTCTTCCAGCACCTTGCGCCGCAGCGCACGCAGGTGCTGCACGTCGGCCTGCGGCGCCCAGGCAAGGATCTCGCCCAGCACGCGTTCGTCTTCGAGGAAACGCTCGCGCAGCCGTTCCAGCTGCGCCCGGCGCGCTTTGGCCTGCGGCGAATCGCCCTCCAGCCCGGCAAGCCGCTGTGCGATTCCCGCCGCATCGACGTCGCGCATGAGGCGGCCGACGTACTGCATCTGCCGCCGCCGCGCCTCATGCTTGCCTTCCAGACGCTTGGCTTCCAGGATGGCCCCAAGCAGAGTTTCGGGCAGATCGAGCCGCGCCAGACGCTCGCGCGACAGCGCCGTGAGCCGCTCGCCCAAATCCTGCAAGGCGAGCATCGCTTTCTTTCGCCTCGTCTTCGAGGGCGGAGCTTCGGGGCGGGACGGCGGCAGGGAGGAGGTCATCGGCAAGGATTGCTCGGGATTACGGTCAGGGAAGGATAGAATTATAAGCCAGTCCCTCAGGAGAGCCCGGAATGCCAGCGGTCGAATTTGCCTATCCCCGCGATGAACTCGCACGCATCGCCGAGGCGGCGCTCGCCCAGGCGCGCACGCTCGGCGCCGATGCGGCCGAAGTCAGCGTCTCCGAAGGCCGGGGCCTGTCGGTGACGGTGCGCCGCGGCGCGCTCGAGACGCTCGAACACCATCACGACAAGGGTTTGAGCGTCACGGTCTATGTCGGCCAGCGCCAAGGGCATGCAAGCTCGAGCGACCTGAACCCGGAGGCGATCGAACGCACCGTCGCCGCTGCCGTGGCCATCGCCCGGCTCACCGCCGAAGACGATGCGGCCGGCTTGCCCGAGGCGCAGCGCCTGGCCGACCCGCAGCGCGTTCCCGACCTCTCGCTTTTCCACCCCTGGGCGCTGGAAGCGGAAGCGGCGATCGAACTCGCCCGCGCCTGCGAGGCGGCCGCCCTCGCGGTGGATGCCCGCATCGCCAATTCCGAAGGCGCCACGGTCTCGACCCAGGCGCAGCAGTTCGTGCTCGCCAATTCGCTCGGTTTTCTCGCCGGCTACCCGACCACGGCCCACTCCCTCTCCTGCAGCGTCATCGCGCAAGACGAAGAAGGGGACATGGAGCGCGACCATTGGTGGGACTGGCGGCGCGATCCGCTCGACCTCGAACCGGCCGAGACGATCGGACGCAGCGCCGGACGGCGCGCGATCTCCCGTCTGGGGGCACGGCGTATCCCCACCGGCACCTACCCCGTCGTGTTCGACCACACCGTTTCGGGCAGTCTGCTGTCCCACTTCGTCCATGCCGCGAGCGGCGGCGCCCTCTACCGCAAAGCCTCCTTCCTGCTCGGCAAATTGGGCGAGCGCATCTTCTCCCCCCTCGTCACGGTGCTCGAAGATCCTTTCATCCCCAAGGCCCCCGGCTCGGCCCCCTTCGACGACGAAGGCGTGGCCACGGCGCGGCGCACGGTGGTAGCCGAAGGCGTCTTGCAGGGCTGGTTCCTCTCCACCTACTCCGGACGCAAACTGGGCCTGCCGAGCACCGGCAACGCCGGCGGCGCACACAACCTGCTCGTGCCCCCCACGCACGATGGCCGCGAGGCGCTGCTGCGCGAGATGGGACGGGGGCTGCTCGTCACCGAACTCATGGGGCACGGCGTCAACCCCGTCACCGGCGACTATTCCCGCGGAGCGGCCGGTTTCTGGGTGGAGGGCGGTGAAATCGTCCACCCGGTGAGCGAGATCACCATCGCCGGCAACCTGCTCGAGATGTTCGCTGCGATCCGTGGCGTGGCCGACGATACGCGCCCCTGCCACCGCTACCGCATCGGATCCACCCTGATCGAAGCGATGCAGGTGGCCGGGGACTGAAGCCCCGCGCGCTCGGCACACGCGAGCCGGTTTTTACGCTACCATCGCAACGGCGTTTCGGCGCATCGTCCATTCTTCAACCACACAAAGGGAGACCCACCATGCAACGACGCAAGTTCCTCCAGGGGGCGGGGATCGCGGGCATCCTCGCCAGCGGCACCGCTCCGGCCATCGTCATGGCGCAGCAGAACATCCGCTGGCGCCTCGCCTCGAGCTTTCCCAAGTCGCTCGACACCATCTACGGGGCGGCCGAAGAACTGAGCAAGTCCATCAACGAGCTCTCCGAAGGCAAATTCCAGATCGATGTCTTCGCCGCCGGTGAGCTGGTGCCGGCCTTTGGCGTGTTCGACGCGGTGCAACAAGGCACGGTCGAGATGGCGCACTCCGCCTCGTACTACTACGTCGGCAAGAACGATGCCCTCGCCTTCGACTGCGCCATCCCCTTCGGCCTCAACGCCCGCATGATCAACGCCTGGATGTACGACGCCGGCGGCCTGCAACTGATGCGCGAGCTCTTCGCCCGCTACGACATCGTCAACTTCCCTCTGGGCAATACTGGCGCGCAGTGGGGCGGCTGGTACCGCAAGGAGATCAAATCGGTCGAGGACATGAAAGGGCTGAAGATCCGCATCAGCAACCTCGCCGGCCGCGTGCTCACCAAGCTCGGCGCCGTGCCTCAGGCCATCCCCGGCGGCGAACTCTACCAGGCGCTGGAGAAAGGCACGATCGATGCGGTGGAATGGACCACCGTCTATGACGATTACAAACTCGGGTTCCACAAGGTGGCACCCTACGGCTACTACCCCGCATGGTGGGAAGGCGGCGCCCAGCTCTCGCTCTATGTCAATAAGAAAGCCTACGATGGACTGCCGAAGCGCTATCAAGAGCTCATCCGCGTCGCCGCGAGCGATGCGCACACCCGCATGCTTGCCAAATACGATGCGCGCAACCCGGAGACGATCCGCAAGTTGATCGCCGAAGGAGCGAAGGTCAACCGCTTCCCCAAAGACATGATGGATGCCTCGTTCAAGGCCCGCAACGAGCTCTTCGCCGAGCTCAACGACACCAACCCGGACTGGAAGAAGATCTACGCGCACTACGAGAAATTCCTGCGCGACGAGTATTCCTGGTTCCGGCTCTCGGAAATGAGCTACGACCAGTACATGACGAGCATCAAGCTCTGAGTCGGCCAAGATTCTTGGCAGCAAAGGACGGCCCCGCGGGGCCGTTCCTCATTGCGCCGGCGGTTCGTCCAACCCCGCTTCAGCCATCTCGGCGGCCTTGAGCATGGCGCGCGCCTTGTTGCGCGTCTCCTCCCATTCGGCCTTCGGGTTGGAATCGGCAACGATGCCCGCGCCCGCCTGGACGTGGATGGTCTCGTCCTTGATGACGGCGGTGCGGATGGCGATCGCCAGATCCATTTCCCCATGAAAGCCGATGTAGCCCACCGCCCCGGCGTAGATGCCGCGCTTCACCGGTTCGAGTTCGTCGATGATCTCCATCGCCCGCACCTTGGGTGCGCCGCTCACCGTCCCGGCGGGGAAGGCGGCACGCAGCACCGACAGGGGCGTCTCGCGTTCGCCAAGCTCACCCTCGACCTGCGAGACGATGTGCATCACGTGGGAATAGCGCTCGATGGCGAACGACTCAGTCACTTTCACCGAACCGATTCTCGCCACGCGCCCGACGTCGTTGCGCCCCAGATCGAGCAATTGCACGTGCTCGGCGCGCTCCTTCTCGTCGGCGAGAAGCTCCCGCTCCAGCGCCTGATCTTCGGCCGGGGTGGCGCCGCGCGGGCGGGTGCCGGCGATGGGACGCACGATCACCTTGCGCGCCGTGCCTTCGTCTTCGAGGCGCACGAGGATCTCGGGCGAGGCGCCCACCACGTGAAACTCCTCGAAGTCGAAGTAGAAGAGATAGGGCGAAGGATTGAGCGAACGGATGGCGCGGTAGAGCGTGAGCGGATCGGCGCGAAAGGGCTTGCTCATGCGCTGCGACAGCACCACCTGCATGACGTCGCCCTCGACGATGTAGCGCTTGATCCGCTCCACGGCCGCTTTGAAAGCTTCCTCGCCGAAGGCCGACGCCGGCTCGCTGGGGGGAAAGGGGCGCGAGACGGGGATACGCACCGGCGTGCGCAGCCGCTCGAGCAGTTCCTGCAGGCGTTTCTTGGCACGGCGATAGGCTCCGGGCACCTCGGGCTCGGCGTAGACCACCAGCGTGAGCTTGCCGGTGAGGTTGTCGACGATGGCGAGCTCTTCGGAGACGAGCAAAAGGATGTCGGGCGTGCCGATCGGGTCGGGTTTCTCGATGCCGGCAAGGCGCGGCTCGATGTAGCGCACCGTATCGTAGCCGAAGTAGCCCACGAGCCCGCCGAGGAAGCGCGGCAGCCCGGCACGCGGCGGCACCTTGATGCGATCGAGATACTCGCCGATGAAGGTGAGCGGATCGCCGTAGTCGCGCCGCTCCACGAGCCGGTTGCCGTGCAGCAGCAAGGCGCTGCGGCCGTAGACTTCGAGGCGCACCGGGCTGGAGAGCCCGATCATGGAATAGCGCCCAAAACGCTCGCCACCCTGTACCGATTCGAGCAGGTAGCTCCAGGGTCCATCGGCGAGCTTGAGATACAAGGAGAGCGGCGTGTCGAGGTCGCAAAAGGTGGTGAGCGTGACCGGGATGCGGTTGTAGCCCTGCGCCGCGAGGGCGTCGAATTCGGATTCCTGCATGGCTTCGCCCTGGAAGGACTCAAGCCAGGTAGTTTAGCAGTTCCGGGAAGCGATCGAGAAAGACGGCGGCCGGCAGACGACGCAAAGCGTCGGGATCGCCGTAGCCATAGGTGACGAGTCCCACCGCCACCCCTGCCCCCTGTCCTGCCTGGGCGTCGATGGCCGAATCGCCCACGAGCAGCGCCCGCTCGGCCGGACGGTTGAGGTGTTCACAGGCGTGCAGCACCATGGCCGGATCGGGTTTCTTCACCGGCAGGGTGTCGCCGGCGACGACGACGTCGAAAAACGGCGCCAGATCGAGCGCTTCGAGCAGCGGCAGGGTGAATTCCCAGTCCTTGTTGGTGACGCAGCCCATCACCAGGCCGCGGCAGGAAAGTTCGGCGAGCGTCTCCGGCACACCCTCGTAGGGGCGGCTGGCCGTGCCATTGACCACGGCGTAGTGCGCCTTGAAGCGGTTCGTGGCTTCGGCCACCTCCGCCGGGTCGGTACGGCCGTTGGCGGCCATGAAGCGGCGCACCAGCTCGGCGATGCCATCGCCCACCCAGCCGCGGATCGCCTGCGGCGAGGAAACCGGCAGGCCGAGGTCGCTCAAGGTGCGCGCCGCAGCCTCGGCGAGGTCGGGCAAGGTGTCGACCAGGGTTCCGTCCAGATCGAACAGCAAGGCTTCCGCCGCGATCGGCTTGGCACTCATCTTTTCTTCCTTTCCACGGTTTGCAGCCGGGCCTTCATCCCAGCGATGATCGAATCGTAGCGGTGGGGATCCTCTGAGCGGGCGGCGCCGAACACCGCCGAACCGGCGACGAAGACGTCCGCCCCCGCTTCCGCCACCTCGGCGAGGTTGTCGAGGTTCACGCCGCCGTCGACTTCCAGAAGCAGACGGCGGCCACTCTCATCGGCATAACGATCCAGCATGGTACGCGCGGCGGCGATTTTTTTCAAGGCATGCGGAATGAAGCGCTGGCCGCCGAAACCGGGGTTGACGCTCATGAGCAGCACGAAATCGAGCCGATCGAGTACGTGTTCGAGCCAGACGAGCGGGGTGGCCGGATTGAGCACGAGCCCCGCGCGGCAGCCGCAGGAGCGGATGAGCTCGAGCGTGCGGTCGACGTGCTCGGACGCTTCGGGGTGAAAGGAGATGAGATCGGCCCCCGCCTCGGCGAACTGCGGCACCAGCGCATCGACCGGTTTCACCATCAGATGCACGTCGATCGGCACGGTGGCGTAGGGCTTGATCGCACGGCACACCATTGGCCCCATCGTGAGATTGGGGACGTAGTGGTTGTCCATCACGTCGAAGTGGATCCAGTCCGCCCCGGCGGCGATCACGTCGCGCACTTCTTCACCGAGACGGGCAAAATCGGCCGACAAGAGACTGGGAGCGATCAAGAAAGTCGAGGCATTCATGAGGCGGGGGGTGGCGCGTAGAGGAAGATGAATTCCACGGTGTCGATCACCACGCGATCCCGGTCGTGCAGCGGCACGAAGGGCGCGTTGGGGAAGACGCCGTTGATCTTGGGTGGCGCTCCGCTTTCGTGGCGCAGTAACACCCGCCAGCCCTGATCGATGAGGGCGATGACGGTGTGTCCGGCCTTCCCCAGGCGGGTCACCTCGCGCACCAGGGGAATCGTGCGGGTCTGACCGTTGTTCATGCCCATCCGCAGTTGGGGAACGAGCCCGCGGCGCAGCAGCGCGTCTTGGGTGGCGGCGGGCCAAGGAGGGGTGCGCTCGAGGCGGGAAGCACCGTAGAGGAAATGGTAACGGGCGATGCGAAACGCTTCGCCCGGCTTGAGGCGGTATTGCTGGATCTTCTTGCCCTCGACCCAGGTGCCGTTGCGGCTGCCCAAATCCTCGAGAAGGAGCTCGCCCCTCGAGGGCTGCAGGCGGGCATGCTGCCCGCTCACCGCCAGGCTATCGATGCGCAGATCGTTGCCCGGTTTGCGGCCGATGAAGAACTCGCGGGCGGGAAGATCGACGCGCACGAGCTCGCTGCCGTGATGGATGACCCGCAAGTGCCCCGCCCCTGCGGCAGGGGCGGGATCGGAATCAGTCGCAACCCCCATGGCATGTCCTCAGTAGGGCAAGGGACGACCCAGCCCGCGCTCGCGCGCGCGTTCGAGCACCAGGGCCGCCACGGCGAGATCCTGCACCGCCATGCCCTGCGATTCGAAGAGGGTGATCTGGCGCCCGTCCCTGCGTCCGGGGCGCATGCCGGCGATCACCTCGCCCAGTTCTGCCCACAGCCCCGGGCGGGTGCGGCCTTTCTCCAGCGCCGGCAGCAGGTCACCCGCCTCGCGCAAGGCCACCTCGCGGCTGTCGACGCAGATGAGGTCGGCGCGCAGCACGGCCTTCTCCGGTAGCTCTTGGCGCGCGAGGCTGTTCGAGCCGGCGGCGGTGACATGCACCCCCTCTTCGAGCCAGTCGGCCTCGAGCACCGGCTTGGGCGAGGTGGTGACGGTGACGACGACGTCGGCGCCACGCACCGCCGCCTCGATGGACTCGGCCGGCACGAACTTCCGCCCGGTACGTTGCACCATGGTCTCGCAGAAGGCGCGCACGTGCTCGGGGGTACGCGCGGCGACACGGAAGGTCTCGATCGGCAGTGCTTCGGCAAGCGCCAGCGCCTGCCCCTGGGCCTGCCAGCCGGCGCCGACGATGGCGGCGATCTTCGCATCGGGCCGAGCGAGGTATTTCGCCGCCACGCCGCCAGCCGCGCCGGTTCGCATCATGCCCAGCGTGTCGGCTTCCAGCACGGCCACGGGCTCGCCCGTGTCGCTGTCGAAGACGTGCACCCAGAAGCGGGCGCGGCCGCCCGAGGAGGTATAGACCTTGAAGCCGGTGAGCCGCTTGTCCGGCACCGCGCCTTGCAGCATGTGCGTCATCGAGGTGGGCAGGCGCACGCGCTGTCGGGGGTAATCCACCACCTCGCCTCTGGCGTGCGCCGCCATCACCGCCTCGACGGCGGCCATCACGGAGGGCATGTCGAGCAGCCCGGCGACTTCTTCTTCCTGCAGATAAATGGCCACGCTCGCCTCCTCGGCGCCAGGGATGGGATCAGAGCAGGCTCTTCATCAGCTTGCCCATCTCGGACGGGTTGCGCGTGACCTTGAAGCCGCACGCTTCCATGATCTCGAGCTTGGCCTGGGCCGTTTCGGCGCCCGTGGAGATGATGGCGCCGGCGTGCCCCATGCGCTTGCCCGGGGGCGCCGTGACCCCGGCGATGAAGCCGACCACCGGTTTTTTGAAGTGCTCCTTGCACCACATGGCGGCGTCGACTTCATCGGTGCCGCCGATCTCGCCGATCATGATGACGGCGTCGGTGTCGGGATCGTCGTTGAACATCTTCATCACGTCGAGGTGCTTGAGTCCGTTGATCGGGTCGCCGCCGATGCCCACCGCGGTCGACTGCCCCAGGCCGAGCTCGGTGAGCTGCGCCACCGCTTCGTAGGTGAGCGTGCCGGAGCGTGACACCACTCCGATGCGGCCTTTCTTGTGGATGTGACCGGGCATGATGCCGATCTTGAGTTCGTCGGGCGTGATGACGCCGGGGCAGTTGGGGCCCAGCAGCAGCGTCTCCTTGCCGCCGGCGGCGACCTTGTGCTTCATCTTGTTGCGCACGATGAGCATGTCACGCACCGGGATGCCCTCGGTGATGCAGATGACGAGGTCGAGGTCGGCTTCGACCGCCTCCCAGATGGCATCGGCCGCGCCGGCCGGCGGCACGTAGATGACCGAAACGGTGGCGCCGGTGGCCTCTTTCGCTTCTTTCACCGTGGCAAAGATGGGGATGTCGAAGATCTTCTCGCCGGCTTTCTTGGGGTTGACGCCGGCCACGAAGCAGTTGCGGCCGTTGGCGTACTCGAGGCACTTCTCGGTATGGAACTGACCGGTCTTGCCGGTGATGCCCTGCGTGATGACTTTCGTGTCTTTGTTGATCAGGATCGACATGGGTGGATTCCTTGGCGGCGGTTCGGTCAATGAGCGGCGGAGACGGCGGCGACGATCTTCTGCGCCGCGTCGGCCATCGTTTCGGCGGAGATGATGGGCAGGCCGGATTCGGCGAGGATTTTCTTGCCGATGTCCTCGTTCGTACCCTTCATGCGCACCACGAGCGGCACGTTCAACTGCACTTCGCGCGCGGCGGCCACCACGCCGTTGGCGATGGTGTCGCAGCGCATGATGCCGCCGAAGATGTTGACCAGGATGCCCTTCACCTTGGGATTGCGCAGCATGATCTTGAAGGCCGCGGTGACCTTTTCCGTGGTGGCGCCGCCGCCGACGTCGAGGAAGTTGGCCGGCTCGCCGCCGAAGAGTTTGATCGTGTCCATGGTGGCCATGGCCAGCCCCGCGCCATTGACCAGGCAGCCGATGTTGCCGTCGAGCGCGATGTAGGAGAGCCCGTACTTGGAGGCTTCCACCTCGTCCGGATCCTCTTCGTCGAGGTCACGGTAGGCCACGATCTCGGGATGGCGGAAGAGCGCGTTGTCGTCGAAATTGAACTTCGCATCCAGCGCCTTGATGCCGCCGTCGCCTTCGAGGATGAGCGGGTTGATCTCGGCGAGCGAAGCATCCGTCTCCATGTAGCAGGTATAGAGTTTTTTCAGGGTGTCGACGGCCGCCGGCATGGACGCCTCGGGAATGCCGATGCCGCGTGCGAGCCGCTCGGCCTCTTCGTCGGGGAAACCGACGATGGGATCGATGAAGGCCTTGAGGATCTTCTCGGGAGTCTTCGCCGCGACTTCCTCGATCTCCATGCCGCCCTCGCTGGAGGCAAGCACCGCGACTTTCTGCGTGGCCCGGTCGGTGAGGATCGAGACGTAGTATTCGTGTTTGATGTCGGCGCCCTCTTCGATGAGCAGGCGCTTGACGATCTGGCCTTCGGGGCCGGTCTGGTGCGTCACCAGGCGCATGCCGAGGATGGCCGAAGCGTGCTGGCGCACCTCGTCGAGCGAGCGGGCGAGCTTGACGCCGCCGCCCTTGCCGCGCCCGCCGGCGTGGATCTGCGCCTTCACCACCCACACGGGGCCGCCGAGCGACTTGGCCACTTCCAGCGCTTCCTCCACCGAAAACGCCGGCCCGCCCTTGGGCGTGCGGATGCCGAACTTTCTCAGGACTTCCTTGGCTTGGTATTCATGGATTTTCATGTTCACCCTTCGTTTTTCCATGCCCGATCGGGCACGAGGTTGATCGGTCGCACCGCAGCGGATCGCGACGGCGCGGCGTTCTCCCGGGGCCGAACGTTTCGGCCCCGTCCCTTGGTTTGGCACGGATAATTATAACGACAATCGTCCCCGCCTTCGTGCGGCGGTGCACGATTTCTTCGTTTGCGGCCAGCGCTCGGTGCGCTTTCAGACGGGGCTCGGCACTTCATGATAGTCGACCACGAGCCCAAATTCCTGCGCCAGCCAACACCCCAGTGCCTGCACGCCGAAGCGCTCGGTGGCGTGGTGCCCTGCGGCGATGAAGGCCACGCCCGCATCACGCGCCAGATGCACGCAGGGCTCGGAGACTTCGCCGGTAATATAGACGTCGACGCCCTCGGCGATCGCGGCGGCGAACTCGCCCTGCGCCGCGCCGCTGCACCAGGCGAGCCGCTCGATGCGCCGTTGCGGCTCGCCCAGCACCAGCGGCTCATGGCCCAGCATGGCGTTCAGCCGTTCGGCCAGGGCGGAGAGCGTGAGCGGCTCTTCGGGCCAGCCGAGCCAGACGAGATCCTCCCCGCCGCAGCGGCCCTCGGGGCGCCAGCCCATCGCCCGCGCCCAGGCGGCGTTGTTGCCCACTTCCGGATGCGCGTCGAGCGGCAGGTGATAGGCGATGAGGCTCACTTCGTGCACGAGGAGCGGCCGCAGGCGCCGGAGCCGCCAGGCGGTGAGGGTAGGATCCTCGCCGCGCCAGAAAAAGCCGTGATGCACCAGGATCGCGTCGTAGCCGCCAGCGATCGCGCGCTCGATGAGCGCGACGTTGGCCGTCACGCCGCAGAGCACGCGCCTCACGTCCGGCCGTCCTTCCACTTGCAGCCCGTTTGGGCAATAATCGCGAAACGATGCAGGCTGCAAGAGGCCGTCCAGGGCCACCACCAGATCCGTCAATCGCATGTTCGCCGCTCCTTTGGGGAATCGATGAAGAAACTGTGGCAGATTTTCGCGCAAACCGTCACCGTCGTCGCCCTCGCCGGCTTCGTCGTGGCGCAACTGAAGCCGCACTGGTGGTTCGGCGCGGGCGCCCCGCTCACCGTCGAACGCAACGCGCCCGCCGCCGCGGCGGCCAAGGACTACCGCCTCGCCGCCGCCCGAGGGGCCGCTGCCGTCGTCTCGCTGCAGCCGATGGAGGCGGATCGGGCGGAGGCAGAGAAAGCCCCGCGGCGGCTGCAGCTGCCCGAGGGGCACCCCGACATTCCCCTGCCCGACGAAGACTCGCCCCGCCTGCCCGAAGCCATGGGCTCGGCCGTCCTCATCGCCGAGGATGGCGTGCTGGTCACCAACGCCCACGTCGTGGAAGGGAACGAGCGCTTTCTTGCGCGTTTTGGCGACGGGCGCAGCATCCCGGCGCGCGTGGCGGGACGCGATCAGGAGAGCGACCTCGCGATCCTGCGGCTCGAAGCCCCCGGCCCCTTCGCCGCCCTTCCCTTCGCGCCCGCCGACAGCTTTGCCGTGGGCGACGTGGTGCTCGCGGTAGGGCATCCCTTCGGCGTGGGGCAGACGGTGACGATGGGGATCATCTCGGCGCTGGGACGCAACGACCTGGGCCTTTCCACGTTCGAGAATTTCATCCAGACCGACGCGGCGATCAATCCCGGCAATTCGGGCGGCGCCCTCATCGACACCCAGGGGCGGCTGGTGGGCATCAACACCGCCATCTTCTCGCGCACCGGTGGGTCGCTCGGCATCGGGTTCGCCATTCCGGTGCAGATCGCGCAGCCGGTGGTCGAGGAGCTGCGCTCGCGCGGTTATGTGCGTCGCGGCTGGGTCGGAGTGCAGTTGCAGCCGCTGGAAGCAGCCCTTGCCGAGGCCATGGGCGTGATGGCGCGCGAAGGGGCGCTGGTGGCGGCGGTGCTGCCCGACTCGCCGGCTGCCGCCGCTGGCCTCAGGCCCGGCGATGTCATCCTCGCCATCGACGGCAAACCGACGCGCACCGTGCGCGAAGTGCTCGACACGGTGGCGGCGATCCCGCCGGGCAAGGAGGTCACACTGCTTCTGGAACGCGAACGGCGCACGCTCGAGGTGAAGCTCGTCGCCGGTGAGCGGCCGCGACCGGGCTCGTGACCTTTCTTCCGCGTCAGTCCTGCATCCGCTGCGGCGACTTCTCTTCCCGCGGCGCGGGCAAGGTCTCTTCGGCCGCGTCCTTGGCCGAAGCGCTCCACCGTACGAAGACGACTCCCAGCTCGTAGAGCAGGATCATCGGCACCGCCAGCATGAACTGGGAGACGACGTCGGGCGGAGTGACGACCGCCGCGACGACGAAGGCGCCGACGATCACGTAAGGCCGGGCCTGGCGCAGCTTGGCGGCGTCGACCACCCCGGCCTTGGCGAGCAGGATCACCGCGATCGGCACTTCGAAGGTGATGCCGAAGGCGACGAACATGGTCATCACGAAGCCGAGATACTGCTCGATGTCCGGCGCCACCTGGACGCTCGCAGGAGCGAATTCGGCGATGAAGCGGAACACCCCGCGAAAGACGAAGAAGTAGCAGAAGGCCACGCCGAGCAGAAAAAGCGCGGTGGAGGCGATCACCAGCGGCGCGACGAGGCGCTTTTCATGGGCATACAGGCCGGGGGCGACGAAGGCCCAGGCCTGGTAGAGCACGTAGGGCAGCGCGATGAGGAAGGCGAGCAGCATCGTCACCTTGATCGGCACGAAAAACGGGGTGACCACGCCGGTGGCGATCATGGTCGCGCCGGCCGGCAAGGCATCGAGCATCGGCTTGGCGAGCAGGTCGTACCAGAATCCCGCCCAGGGCGCCAGACAGAGGAAGACGAGCAGTACCGCGATCGCCGAGTGGACCAGGCGGCTGCGCAGCTCGACCAGATGCGACAGGAAACTCTCTTCGCCGGACGTCGGTTCGCTCATCACGTCTTTCCGCTGCCAGGAGAGGGGGATGCCACTGGAACGGGCTCGGCAGGGGATGGGGCCAGCCCCAGGCCGGAGGGCAAGCTCATGGCCTCGCGTGCATCACCCGAAGGCGCGGTGCCCGTGCCAGCCGTCGAGCCCGAAGGGGCAGGCGGATGGGGGTGCGTCATGGGCAGCTCCCGTCCCGATGCCCGCACATCCGCCTTGGCGGACGGCACATCCTCCGGTTCGGCAGCGTGCGACGGGAGCGGCTCGCCGACAGCAAGCGCCTGACGCGCCTCCTCGACGCTCTGACGCAGCGGCGCCTGGACCTCCTCGGCCTGACGGCGCATCGTCTCCTGCAGCTCGCGCGCCTGGGATTCGATCTGGGCCTGCAGTTTCTTCAGTTCCTCGAGCTGGAGCTCACGCTCGATGTCCGCCTTGACGCCGGAGACGTAGCGCTGCAAGCGTCCGATGAGCTCTCCCGCCGTACGGGCCGCCTTGGGCAGGCGCTCGGGACCGAGCACGATGAGCGCCACCACGGCGATCACGATCATCTCGGAGAAGCCGATGTCGAACACACTCGCTCCTCAGCCGGACAACGAATGCGGCAGCCGGCTCACGCCTGCGTCCGCGACGCGTCGCTCTTCTCCCGCACGCCCCCTTCGATCGTGGTCTGGTCGCTCACGGCCTTGGGTGAAGCGGCGGCGGGCTCTTCTTCCGCGCTCTTCATCCCTTCCTTGAACCCGCGTACGGCGCCGCCCAGATCCTGCCCGATGTTGCGCAGCTTCTTCGTGCCGAAGATCATCACGACGATGAGCAGCACGATGAGCCAGTGCCAGATGCTAAACGAACCCATGACAGTTCTCCTATGACCTACGTCGCCGCTTCAGCGCTTGAGCATGATGGGCAGCGGCTCGTTTCCCCCGCCGAGGAGATGCACGTGCAGGTGCATCACTTCCTGGCGACCGATGCGCCCGGTGTTGATGATGGTGCGCCAGCCATCGGCACAGCCGGCCGCGAGCGCCACCTTGGTGGCGGCGACCATCAGGCGCCCCATCCAGCCGGCGTCGGCGTCGGTGAGCTCCTTGGTCGAGGGGATGTGGTGCTTGGGGATCACCAGCAGATGGACCGGCGCCACGGGACGGATGTCGTGAAACGCCAGCACCTCCTCGTCTTCATAGACCTTCTTTGCCGGAATCTCGCCGGCGACGATCTTGCAGAACACGCAGTTCGGATCGGCTTGCGTCGTCATGCTTTCCCTCCTTTGGCAATCACCACGGATTCGGCTTCCGCCGCCGTCGCCAGGCGCGCGCGTTTCTCGTCGATACCCGAGACGCCCTCCCGACGGCGGAATTCGGCGGCTATGTCCTCGACCGACAGGCCGAAATGCGCGAGCAGCACCATGGTGTGGAACCACAGGTCGGTGACCTCCCACACCAGATGCAGCCGGTCGCCGTCCTTGGCCGCCATGATCACTTCGGCGGCCTCCTCGGCCACTTTCTTAAGGATCGCCTCCGTACCCTTCTGGTACAGGCTGGAAACATAGGATTGGTCGGGATCGGCCGCCTTGCGTTCGGCGAGCGTCTGGCTGACGCGGCGCAGCACTTCCAAGTCGATCATGAGTATATCTCCTTCGGATCCTTCACCACCGCTTCGACGACTTCCCAAGCCCCGTCGCGCCAGCGGCGGTAGAAACAACTCCGCCGTCCGGTGTGACAGGCGATGCCGCCCTTTTGTTCGACGCGCAGCAGCAGCGCGTCGCCATCGCAGTCGAGCCGCAGCTCGACGAGCTTTTGCACGTGTCCGGAAGTCTCGCCCTTGGCCCACAGCCGACCGCGCGAGCGCGACCAATAGACGGCCTGCCCGCGCGCGAGCGTCTCGGCCAGAGATTCGCGGTTCATCCAGGCGAGCATGAGCACTTCGCCCGTGGCTGCGTCCTGGGCGATTGCCGGCACCAGGCCGTCTTCGCCCCAGCGCACGGCGTCGAACAGATCTTCGCTCACAGCCGTACCTCCACGCCGGCCGCCTGCATCGCCTCCTTGGCCTGGCGGATGCTGTATTCGCCGAAATGGAAGATGGAGGCGGCGAGCACCGCGTCGGCGTGCCCCTCGGTGACGCCTTCGACCAGATGCTGCAGCGTGCCCACGCCGCCGCTCGCGATCACCGGCACGGGCACGGCGTCGGACACCGCGCGGGTGAGTTCGAGGTCGAACCCCTGCCTGGTGCCGTCGCGATCCATGCTGGTGAGGAGGATCTCACCTGCGCCGAGCGCACAGACTTTCTGCGCCCATTCGATGGCGTCGAGCCCCGTGTCGACGCGCCCGCCGTGGGTAAACACCGACCAGCGTCCGGGCGCGACGCGTTTGGCGTCGATGGCCACGACGATGGCCTGCGAGCCGACGCGATCGGCCGCCTCGGCGATGAGCTCGGGCCGCTGTACCGCCGCGGTGTTGATGCTCACCTTGTCGGCCCCGGCAAGGAGCAGCGCGCGCACGTCCTCGAGGCGGCGCACGCCCCCGCCCACGGTCAGCGGGATGAAGACGCACTCGGCCACCCGCGAGACGACCTCGAGCAGGATGGCGCGCTCTTCGCTCGAAGCCGTGATGTCAAGGAAAGTGAGTTCGTCGGCCCCCTCGGCATCGTAGCGCCGCGCGATCTCCACCGGGTCGCCCGCATCGCGCAGCGACACGAAATTGACCCCCTTGACCACGCGCCCGGCATGGACGTCCAGACAGGGGATGACGCGCTTGGCGAGCATCAGGCCGTCCTTTGCGCACTGCGCCGCGCCGCGAGTTCGTCGGCGAGCGCCTGCGCGGCCTTGAAGTCCAGCGTGCCTTCGTAGATGGCGCGCCCGGTGATTGCCCCGATCACGCCGTCCTCCTCGATGGCGCACAGCGCCTCGATGTCGGCGAGCGTGGCGATGCCGCCGCTGGCAATGACCGGAGTGGCACGCAACGCACGCGCGAGCCGCGCCGTCGCCTCGACGTTCACCCCCGAGAGCATCCCGTCGCGGCCGATGTCGGTATAGACGACGGCCTCCACGCCGTAGTCCTCGAACTTGCGCGCGAGCTCGACGACGTCGTGGCCGCTACTGCGCGACCAGCCGTCGATCGCCACCTTGCCGTCCTTGGCGTCCAGCCCCACCATGACGTGGCCGGGAAAGGCGACACAGGCGTCCTGCAGGAAACCGGGATGCTTCACCGCGGCCGTGCCGATGATGACGTATTCGATGCCCAGCTCCACGTAGCGGTCGATCGTGTCGAGGTCGCGGATGCCGCCGCCGAGCTGCACCGGCACCTCGCCGTCGATTTCTTCCAGGATGGCCTCGATCGCCGCGAGGTTCTTCGGCTTGCCGGCGAAGGCCCCGTCAAGATCGACGAGGTGCAGCCGCCGCGCCCCTTGGTCGAGCCAATGGCGCGCCATGGCGGCCGGATCTTCGGAGAATACGGTGGCCTCTTCCATGCGCCCCTGGCGCAGCCGGACGCATTGGCCGTTCTTCAGGTCGATGGCGGGAATCAGCAGCATGATGTCACAGGTCCCATTGGGCGGTCTTGGCCGCCGTCGTTGTCACCCGGTGCGGCGAACCGCACCCCCTCCCCTGCGCCGCGCTCATGGAGCCCAGCGCACGAAGCGCTCGAGTAGCGCCAGCCCTGCCCGCCCGCTCTTCTCGGGGTGGAATTGAACCGCCACGAGATTGTCGTGCGCCACCGCCGAGGCGAAGACGACGCCGTAATCGGTGCGGGCGAGCACGAGTGAATCATCACGCGGCGCGACGTAGTAACTGTGCACGAAATAATAGCGCTCGCCGCTGCCTTGAGCCGGCAAAACGGGGTGTTCGCGCACGTTCTCGACCCGGTTCCAGCCCATGTGCGGCACTTTGAGATGCGCTTGCCCGGGCGCAAAGGCGCCGTCGCGTGGGAAACGCACCACCTCGCCGGCAAAAAGGCCAAGCCCGGCGGCACCGCCTTCTTCGGAGCGTTCGAAGAGCATTTGCAATCCCACGCAAATGCCGAGAAACGGCCGCTCGCGCGCCGCCCGCAGCACCGCCTCGTGCATCTCCTGGCGCTGCAGCGCCCCCATGCAATCGGGCATCGCCCCCTGGCCGGGAAAAACGACGCGGTCGGCCTCGCGCACCTCGCGCGGCGTACGCGCCAGGCGCACTTTGACACCGGGCGCGACAGTCTGCAACGCCTTCTGCACCGAGCGCAGATTTCCCATGCCGTAATCGATCACCGCGATGTTCATGGCCGGCTCACAGCACCCCTTTGGTCGAGGGCATTCGCCCCTCCAGCCGCGGATCGCGGGCGCAGGCTATGCGCAGCGCCCGGCCAAAGGCCTTGAAGAGCGTCTCGCACTGATGGTGGGCATTGACGCCGCGCAGGCCGTCGAGATGCAGCGTCACCGCAGCGTGATTGACGAACCCCTGGAAGAATTCGCGCACGAGATCGACGTCGAAAGCGCCGATGCGCGCACGGGTGAATTCGCAGCAGAAAACGAGTCCGGGGCGGCCGGAGAGATCGACCACCGCACGCGACAGCGCCTCGTCGAGCGGCACGTAGGCGTGACCATAGCGGGAGAGACCGCGCTTGTCGCCCAACGCCTTGGCGAACGCCTGGCCAAACGTGATGCCGACGTCTTCGACGGTGTGGTGGTCGTCGATGTGCGTGTCGCCTTCGGCACGAATCTCGAGATCGATAAGCCCATGCCGGGCCACCTGCTCGAGCATGTGGTCGAGAAACGGCACGCCAGTAGAGAGTTCGGCGCGGCCGCTGCCATCGAGATCGAGCGCCACGCGCACGCGGGTCTCGAGGGTGTCGCGCTCGACGACGGCGGCACGGCGCACAGGAGATTCGGTCATGGAAGAACCAAGGAAACGGAACATGGCGACGTGCGCATGATACCATTGGGCGTGTCGAGCGTAGCAACCCTGATCCCGAGAAAACGGCGCATGGATGATCGTTACTGGAGCCCTACCGTCAAGCGGCTCACCCCCTACGTTCCGGGCGAACAGCCCCGAATCCCCGATCTCATCAAACTGAATACGAACGAACATCCGCACGGCCCCTCGCCCAGGGTGCTTGCCGCCATCCAGGCCGAGCTCGACGAGCGGCTGCGTCTCTATCCCGACCCCGAAGCGACGGCGCTGCGCCACGAACTCGCACAACGCCACGGCGTGGAGCTGGACAACGTCTTCGTCGGCAATGGCTCCGACGAAGTGCTCGCCTTCGCCTTCCAGGCGCTCCTGGGTCATTCGGGGCCGGTCTGGTTTCCCGACGTCACCTACAGTTTCTATCCCGTCTATTGCACGCTCTATGGCCTGCCCCACGAGACGGTGCCACTGACCGACGACTTCCGTCTGCCCACAGATGCCTTCCTGCCCCAGCAGGGGCGCGCCGCCGGCGGCATCGTCTTCGCCAATCCGAACGCCCCCACCGGCATCGCCCTGGAACTCACCGAAGTCGAACGCATCGTGGCCGGCAACCCGCAGTGCGTGGTCCTGGTCGACGAGGCCTACGTCGATTTCGGGGCGCAGAGCGCCATCCCGCTCGTCAAGCACTACCCCAACCTCCTGGTGGTGCAGACTTTCTCCAAGAGCCGGGCGCTGGCCGGATTGCGCGTGGGCTACGCCATCGGCCAGGCGCCGCTCATCGAGGCCTTGCGCCGCGTCAAGGACAGCTTCAATTCCTACCCCCTCGACCGGCTCGCCCAGGTCGGGGCGATCGCGGCGCTGCAGGACGAAGCGCACTTCGAGGCCATGCGGCTGGACGTGATCGCCACACGCGCCTCGCTCGCGCGCGGGCTCGAAGCGCTGGGCTTCGAAGTGCTCCCCTCGCAGGCGAACTTCGTCTTCGCCCGCCACCGGGAACGGAGCGGCGCGGAGCTCGCGCAGTCCTTGCGCGAACGCAAGGTGCTGGTGCGCCGCTTCGATCAACCGCGCATCGCCGATTTCCTGCGCATCACCGTAGGCACCCGCGAGCAGTGCGCCCGGCTACTGGAGGCGCTCGCCGAGATCCTGGGGGGTTAGGAGTAAAGACCATATCTACATGTCAAGCATCAGGCATGAAGCGCCTCGAGAAACGCCTCGATGGAAACGCCAGCCTGCTTGAGCACGCCGACCAAAGTGCCAACTTTCAGCTCACGGTGATTCGGCACGACGCATCCTGCCGAGCCGCGACGCATCACGAGATGACTGCCTCGCTGACGCACGATCACGAACCCGAGCCGCTCCAAAGCGCGCACGACTTCGGCCCCGGATACGACCGGCAATTTAGGCATGTTCGGGCACGTCGAACGTCGTCAGCAATGGCCGCCCGGCAACGGCCAGGGGAAATTCCTCCAGGTAGAGCGCCGTCGCCTCACGCAAGTTGGCCAAAGCCTCTTCGATGGTTTCGCCCTGCGTCGTCGTGCCGGTTTCGGGGTTGAATGCCACATAGCCCCCTTCCGGCGCCGGAGTCAAAACAGCGGATAGTTCCATCGATCCTTCCTCATCGGTTCTCACGCCATCAAGGCAAAATGCGCATCTGCGCCGAACGCGCGTGCGCCATGAGCCCTTCGCCTTGGGCGAGCGTGGCAGCGATGGGGGCGAGCTTTTGCGCGCCGGCGCGCGATACGGCGACGAGGCTCGTGCGCTTCTGGAAATCGTAGACGCCCAGGGGGGAAGAGAAACGGGCGCTGCGCATCGTCGGCAGCACGTGGTTCGGCCCGGCGCAGTAGTCGCCGATCGCCTCCACCGACCAGTGGCCGAGGAAGATCGCCCCGGCATGACGGATCTTGTCGGCCCAGGGTTCGGGATCTTCCAGGGCGAGCTCGAGGTGCTCGGGGGCGATGCGGTTGGCGATCGCCACCGCCTGCTCCAGGTCATCCACCCGGATGAGCGCGCCGCGATGGGCGAGCGAGGCGGCGATCACCTCGCGGCGCGGCATCGTCGGCAGTAGCCGCTCGATGGCCTCCGCCACCGCATCCAGAAAATCCGCCTGCGTGCTCACCAGGATCGATTGCGCGAGTTCGTCGTGCTCGGCTTGGGCGAAGAGATCCATCGCCACCCAGGCCGGATCGCCCGAGCCATCGGAGAGGATCAGCACTTCGGAGGGCCCCGCCACCATGTCGATGCCCACCACGCCGAAGACGCGCCGCTTGGCTTCGGCCACGTAGGCGTTGCCGGGGCCGACGATCTTGTCGACCTGCGGAATCGTCTGTGTGCCGTAGGCGAGCGCCGCCACCGCCTGCGCCCCGCCGAGGGTGAAGACGCGATCGACTCCGGTGAGGTGCGCTGCGGCGAGCACCAGGGGATTTTTCTCGCCGCGCGGCGTGGGCACGGTCATGATGAGCTCGCCCACGCCGGCCACTTTGGCCGGGATGGCGTTCATCAGCACCGAGCTGGGATAGGCGGCGCGCCCGCCGGGGACGTAGAGCCCGACGCGATCGAGCGGCGTCACTTTCTGCCCCAGGCGCGTGCCGTCCGCCTCCTCGATCACCCAGCCCTCGAGTTTTTGCCGCTCGTGGAAGGTTTCGATGCGCTCGGCGGCACGCACCAGGGCGTCTTTCTGCTCGGCGGGCAGCGCGGCAAAGGCCTCGGCGAGCGCCGACTTCGGTAGTTCCAGCTCGGCCATGTGGGTCACGGTCAGACCATCGAAGCGGCGGGTATAGTCGAGTACCGCCGCATCGCCCGTGGTGCGCACCGCGCGCAGGATCTCGTCGACGGCGCGGCCGACGGCCTCGTCCGTCTGCGCCTCGAAGGCGAGCAGCGCGTCGAGCTGGGCGAAGAAGTCGGGGTCGCGCACGTCCAGCCGGCGGATGCGCGCGGCGGACGAATCAGGCGTCTGGCTGGTCATGGAGGGTCTCCGCGAAGGTGTCGATGAGCGGCTGCACCAAGGTACGCTTGAGCTTCAAGGCGGCCTGGTTGACGATCAGACGGCTGGAAATGGACATGATTTCCTCGACCTCGACCAGATGATTGGCGCGCAGCGTGTTGCCCGACGAGACGAGGTCGACGATGGCATCGGCCAGGCCAACCAAGGGCGCGAGTTCCATCGAACCGTAGAGCTTGATGAGATCGACGTGTACGCCCTTGGCGGCGAAATGCGCCTTGGCGGTCTTGAGGTACTTGGTCGCCACGCGGATGCGGCTGCCGAGCTGAACCGCCGCGCCATAATCGAACCCCTCGGGCACGGCCACGCACAGGCGGCAGCGGGCGATGCGCAGATCGAGCGGCTGATACAGCCCCTGCCCGCCATGCTCGAGCAGCACGTCCCGCCCGGCGATGCCCAGGTCCGCCGCCCCGTATTGCACGTAGGTGGGCACGTCGGTGGCGCGCACGATGAGCAGCCGCACCTCGGGACGGTTGGTCTCGAGGATGAGCCGACGCGAGGTCTCGGGGTCGTCCTGCGGCACGATGCCGGCCGCTGCGAGCAGCGGCAGCGTCTCGGTGAAGATGCGCCCCTTGGAGAGCGCGAGCGTGATCCGTTCCATGAGCCGATTCTACCGGATGCGGCGCACCTGGGCACCCAAGGCGCCGAGCTTTTCTTCGAGCTGCTCGTAGCCGCGATCCAGATGATAGATGCGCTCGATCACCGTCTCGCCTTCGGCCTTGAGCGCGGCCACCACCAGCCCGGCAGATGCCCGCAGGTCGGTGGCCATGACGGTGGCCCCGTCGAGCCGCGCCACCCCCTTGACCACGGCGGTGTTGCCGTCGATACGGATGTCGGCTCCGAGTCGCTGCAGCTCGACGGCGTGCATGAAGCGGTTCTCGAAGATGGTTTCGCGGATGACACCGCTGCCCTCGGCCACCGTGTCGAGGGCCATGAATTGCGCCTGCATGTCGGTGGGGAAACCCGGGTAGGGAGCGGTGCGCACGTCCACCGCCCGCAGCCGCGGCGGCGCCTCCAGCGCCACCCAGTCGGGGCCGGTCTCGATGCGGCAACCGGCCTCGGCGAGCTTGGCGAGCACCGCTTCGAGCGCATCGGGGTCGGCCCGGGTGAGCCGGACCTGCCCCCCCGTGATGGCGGCGGCGCACAGATAGGTGCCGGTCTCGATGCGGTCGGGCATGACGCGATAGCGGGCGCCATGCAACCGACGCACGCCGCGCACGCGCAGGGTGTCGGTGCCAATGCCTTCGATGTCCGCGCCCATGGCCACCAGGCAGCGGGCGAGATCGCTCACCTCCGGTTCGCGCGCCGCGTTCTCGATCACCGTCGTTCCCTCGGCCAGGCACGCGGCCATGAGCAGGTTCTCGGTGCCGGTGACGGTGACCAGATCCGGCACGAGCCGCGCCCCGCGCAATCCTGGCGTGGTGGCGTGGATGTAGCCGTGTTCGACGCGCACCTCGGCACCCAGCGCCTGCAACCCCTTGATGTGCTGGTCGACCGGGCGCGCGCCGATGGCACAGCCGCCGGGCAGGCTCACGACGGCTTCGCGGCAGCGCGCCACCAGCGGCCCCAGCACGAGGATGGAGGCGCGCATCGTCTTGACGAGCTCATAAGGCGCTTCGGGGGACGCGATGCGCTGCGCCTGCAGCCGCAGGGTCGCACCCTCGCGCTCGATCGCCACCCCCATGCGCGCCAGGAGCGCGAGCAGGGTGTCGACGTCGCGCAAGCGCGGAACGTTCTCGATCTCGAGCGGCTCGTCGGTGAGCAGCGCCGCGCACAGAATGGGCAGCGCCGCGTTCTTCGCCCCGGAGACGGGGATCTCACCGGCAAGCCGCGCGCCGCCGACGATGGCGAGTTTGTCCACCCCGTTCTCCTTCAGCGCGACTCGAGCTCGGAGCGCAGCCGTTCCCACTCCTCGGGCGTGAGGGTGGTGAGCGCAAGGGCGTGGATCTCCGTGCCCATCGCCGGGCCCAGCGCCTGATAGACCAGCTGGTGCTGCTGCACCTTGCGCTTGCCGCGAAACGCCTCGCTCACCACCAGGCCGGTGAAATGCACCCCATCCTTGCCCTCGACCTGCACGTGCAGGCAGGGCAGATGGGCCGCGATGGCCGCTTCGATCGCCTTGGGATCGTACATGTCGGGCTCCAGGAAGCTCATTGACGCAGTTTGTAGCCGCGGGCGAGCAGGGCCAGCGTCAGCGCCACCACCACGGCCGTGGCCGCGAGCGACACCCCCAGACTCACCCAGGGATTGGTGTCCGCCTGGCCGAAAAAGCCATAGCGAAAGCCGTCGATCAGGAAGAAGAACGGGTTGAGGTGGGACACTTTCTGCCAGAAGGGAGGTAGCGCCGCGATCGAGTAGAACACCCCCGAGAGCATGGTGAGCGGCATGACGAGGAAGTTCTGGAAGGCGGCGAGCTGGTCGAACTTGTCCGCCCAGATGCCGGCGACGATTCCCAGCGACCCCAGCAGCAGCGAACCGATCACCGCAAAAGCGAGCGCCCACAGCGGCGCGGCGAGCGGCAGATCGACGAAGACGAGCCCCACCAGGATCACCCCCAACCCCACGGCGAGTCCCCGCACCACGCAGGCGAGCGCGTAGCCCCAGAAAAATTCCTGGTGCGACAAAGGCGGCAGGAGCACGAAGACGATGTTACCCGTCACCTTGCTCTGAATGAGCGAAGAGCTGGAGTTGGCGAAAGCGTTTTGCAGCACCGACATGATCGCAAGACCCGGGATGAGAAAGGCCGTATAGGGTACCTCGCCGTAGGTCGTCACATGCCGGTCGAGCACGTTGGAGAAGATGAGCAGAAAGAGCAGCGCGTTGAGGATGGGCGCGGCCACCGTCTGGAAAGCCACTTTCCAGAAGCGCATCACTTCCTTGTAGAAGAGCGTGCGGAACCCCGCGCCGAAACATTCAGGCACTTCGCATCACCTCGACGAAGACGCGCTCCAGATCCGGCTCGCCCACGCGTAGCTCGCGCACCTCGGCCCCGGCCTCGCGCAGGCGGCGCAAGATGAGTTCGATGTCGGTGTAGTGCTCGAAGGGGATGCGCACCCAGCCATCCTCGCCTGCCTCGCCGCCCAAGGCGAGCGCCGCCTGGGGTTGGTCGAGCCGCACTTCCAGCTCATGGGCCTGGAAGCGCGCGAGCAGCCGCTCGGTGGTATCGAGCGCCACGATGCGGCCGGCCTTGAGCATGGCGATGCGGTGGCACAGCGACTCGGCCTCTTCGAGATAATGGGTGGTGAGCAGAATCGTGTGTCCTTGATCGTTGAGCTTCTGGATGAACTGCCACAGGCCGTGGCGCAGCTCCACGTCCACGCCGGCGGTGGGCTCGTCGAGCACGATCACCGGCGGGCGATGTACCAGGGCCTGCGCCACCAGTACCCGGCGCTTCATCCCACCCGAGAGCGTGCGCATGTTGGCCTCGGCCTTGTCGGCCAGCCCCAGGCCGTGCAGCAGCTCCTCGATCCAGGCTTCGTTGCGGGTGAGGCCGAAATAGCCGGACTGGATGCGCAGGATCTCGCGCACCGTGAAGAAGGGGTCGAAGACGAGCTCCTGAGGAACCACGCCGATGGCACGGCGCGCCTGGCGGTAGTCGCGCACGACATCGAAGCCCATGACGCGCACGCTGCCCTCGCTCGGGCGCGCCAGCCCCGCCAGAAGCGAAATGAGCGTGGTCTTGCCTGCCCCGTTGGGTCCGAGCAGGCCGAAGAATTCGCCGCGCTCGATGGTGAGGTCTACGCCAGCGAGCGCCGTAAAGCCACCATAGCGCTTGACGGCGCCTTGCAAGGCAATGGCAGCGGTCATGTCCCGGACGGCTCCGGCGCCAAGGGCAACAGGGTATCGACGCCGTAGAGCTGCGCGAGCGCCAGCGCCTGATGTGGCAGACCGGCGATCTCGATCGTGGCCCCGCACCGGCGCGCCCGACGCAGCCAGTCGATGAGGAGGGCCACCAGCGAGGAATCGCAGCCGCTCACGCCAGAAGCATCGACGAGGACGCGCGAGCCGGCAGCGACCCCCTCCGGCCAGCGGTCGAGGAAACCGGTGACACTGCGTAGATCGATGCGCCCTTCGAGCGGCACGCGCAGCGCCTGGCCTGAAGCAGACATCGCCTTGCTCACCCCTGCTTCGCCGTATCGGCCGGCATGGTCTCGCCGTGGGCATTCTTCTCGGCAAGTGTCTGGATGAGCCCGTCGATCCCCTTGGCCTGGATCTCCTGGCCGAAGGTGCTGCGATAGCTGGTGACCAGGCTCACGCCGGCCACCACCACGTCGAACACTTTCCAGCCGTCACCTTTGAGTTCCATGACGTAGTCGATGGCGATCGGCTCGCTGCCAGGACGGATCACCATCGAGGAGACGCGCACGGTCTTGTCGCCCGGCGCCATGCGCAGCGGCTTGAATTCGAGTTTCTCGTCGCGGTACTCACGCAGCGCGTTGGCGTAGGTGCGCACCAGCAGGGTCTTGAATTCCTGCGTGAGACGCTTGCGCTGCTCGGGTGTGGCCTGGCGCCAGGGCTGACCGACGGCGAGCATCGTCATGCGCTCGAAGTCGAAATGCGGCAGGACGCGCTGCTCCACGTAGGCGAGCCATTCGTTCATGTCCGCATCGGTCTTGATCGGACGCTGTTTGAGCCGCTCGATCACCTCGTCGGAAATCTCCTTGACCAGCACGTCCGGCGCCTTGGGTTCGGCCCGCAGGGCCGCCCCCCATGTCAGGGCCAGTAGAGCCAGGCAGGCGGCCAACCATCGCCGCATCATCGTTTGCTTCATCACACATCCTCTCTCATGTCGGGTTCGGGAAAGCCAGATATTCAGCGACTCCCGCCGTTCGAAGCGCCGTTGCCGTTGAAATCCTCATATTCGATCGGCGGATTGCCGTCGTGTATCAGATAATTACGCCGCTGGAAGTAGACATCGCGCAGGTGTGCGTACTTGTCGATGATCTGCCCTTCGGTAGCCCGATCGGCCGGCAGCAGCTCGGCGCGCTTGACCACGATCTCGGCCGCCTTGAAGGAATATTTCGCCGCATCGCCTTCGACGTAGGTGGTCGGATCGCTGTAGTAGTCGACCGGCAGCGCGGCGGTGTCGCGCAGGTTGTGACCACCGAAGAGCGGCAGCACGAGGTAAGGGCCGTCGCCCACGCCCCACACGGCGAGCGTCTGGCCAAAATCTTCGTTGTGCTTGGGCAAACCCGCCTCGCTCGCGATGTCGAGCACGCCAAGCAGCCCCCAGGTGGAGTTGAAGGCGAAGCGAACGAGGTCGTTCAAGGCTGCCTGCGGCTTGCCCTGCAGCAGGTTGTTGGCCGCGTTGCCCAGATCGCCCAGGTTGCTGAAGAAGTTGCCCACGCCCGTCTTCACCGGCGAAGGCAAGACGTTCTCATAGACCACCGCCGCCGGGCGGATCACGACGGTATCGAGCGCGTCGTTGACCTGGAACATCGCCCGGTTGAAGCCTTCCCAAGGGTCCTTGGGATTGGACGGTTGGCTGGTCGCGCAGCCCGACATTGCCACGCAGGCGGCGATCGCCGCGATCGCACGGGTTTTCTTGTTCACCTCGTTCCCCTTTCCTCGTTATTTGCTGCCGCCTTCGGCCGCCTTGTTGAACAGGAACTGGCCGATCAGCTTTTCCAGCACCAGCGCCGACTGGGTCATCTCGATGCGATCGCCGTCCTTGAG
This sequence comes from Tepidiphilus sp. HLB4, assembly GCF_054823945.1. NCBI lineage: Bacteria > Pseudomonadati > Pseudomonadota > Hydrogenophilia > Hydrogenophilales > Hydrogenophilaceae > Tepidiphilus > Tepidiphilus sp. HLB4. Next base: position 77,572 of record NZ_JSYB01000042.1, read on the forward strand.
CATCTCGCTATCGGCTCCGGCCGCCAGCCCGACATATTGCTCGCCCAAGAGGCCCGAGGTCAAGATCGAAGCGATCGTATCCTTGGGAAAAGGATAGGCCGCCGAGACCTTCATTTCCACTTCGGCCTGGTACGTCTGCGGGTCGAAACGGATCGCTGCGACCCGGCCCACGACCACCCCGGCGCTCTTGACCGGAGCCTTGACCTTGAGCCCGCCGATGTCCTCGAAGCGCGCGCGCAGCGTGATCGTCTCGCCCCGCGTTCCTTCCTCCGAGACGTTGGCCACCTGCATCGCCAGGAACATCAGCGCCGCGAACCCCAGCGCCACGAACGCCCCCACCCACAGATCCAGTATCGCTCGATTCATCGCCACTCCCGGGACCGTCGCCCGTCCGTCATTTACCGATATACATGAAAGAAGTCAGAATGAAATCCAACGCCAGCACCATCAGCGAGGAATAGACCACCGTCTTCGTGATCGCCCGCGACACGCCCTCGGCCGTCGGCGTGCAGTCGTAGCCTTGGAAGACCGCGATGAGGCTAACCGCCCAGCCGAACACGAAGCTCTTGACGACACCGTTCACCACGTCTTCGCGGAAGTCGACGGAATTGGCCATCTGCGACCAGAAGGTGCCGTTGTCCACGCCGATGACCACCACGCCGATGAACCAGCCGCCGATGACCCCGACGGTGCTGAAGATGGCCGCCAAGAGCGGCATGGACAGCACCCCGCCCCAGAAGCGCGGCGCCACCACGCGGGCGATGGGGTTGACGGCCATCATGTCCATGGCCGTGAGCTGCTCGGTGGCCTTCATGAGGCCGATCTCGGCGGTGACCGCCGAACCGGCACGGCTGGCGAAGAGCAGCGCCGCCACCACCGGCCCGAGCTCGCGCAGCAGCGACAGCGCCACGATGCTGCCGAGCGCCGACTCCGAACCGAATCGCTGCAGGGTGTCGTAGCCCTGCAAGCCCAGCACCATGCCGACGAACGCGCCCGAAACCACGATGATGACGAGCGACAATACGCCAGAAAAATAGAGCTCGCGGATCGTGAGGGAAAAACGCGCGAACGACGGCCCCGAGTGGCGCAGCATCGCGAAGAGGAAGCGGGTCGCGAATCCGACCTGCCACACCCCATCGACGGTGAGATGCCCCAGGGTACGCAGCAGCTGGATCATGGCGCAACCTCCGCTTCGAGGAGCAAGCTTTCTTCGAGAGGAGGCGCCGGATAATGAAACGGCACGGGTCCGTCGGCTTCGGCGTAAATGAACTGATGCACGAAGGGATCGGGGGAATTCCGGATTTCGTCGGGCGTGCCCTGGGCGATGATCTTCCCCTGCGAGACGAGATAGACGTAATCGACGATGGACAGCGACTCGACCACGTCGTGCGTCACCAGGATGGAGGCGGCACCCAGCGCATCGTTGAGCTTGCGGATTGCCTGCCCGATCACGCCGAGCGAGATCGGATCGAGCCCGGCGAAAGGCTCGTCGTACATGATGAGTTCCGGGTCGAGCGCCACCGAGCGGGCAAGCGCCACGCGCCGCGCCATGCCACCCGAGAGCTCACTGGGCATGAGCGTGGCGGCTCCCCGCAGACCCACCGCGTTGAGCTTCAAGAGCACGAGGTCGCGGATCATGGATTCGGGCAGGTCGGTGTGCTCACGCAAGGGAAAAGCGACGTTGTCGAACACCGACAGATCGGTAAAGAGCGCACCGAACTGGAAGAGCATCCCCATGCGCCGGCGCAGGGCGTAGAGCTCCTTTTCGGAGATGCGCTCCAGAGACTGGCCGAACACGCGCACGCTTCCCTTGCGGGCGCGCAGCTGGCCGGAGACGAGACGCAGCAAAGTCGTCTTGCCCGAACCGCTGCCGCCCATCACAGCCACGAGCTGCCCACGGCGCACCGAAAAATCGATGCCGGAGAGGATCAGGCGCTCGCCGTAGCCGGCGTCGACGCCGCGCAACTCGACCACTGGATCTGCAGAATGAGGATTCGTCGTCACCGTCTCACTTCCACCTCGGATCTGCCCAATGATACACGAAGCCCGCAAACGGGACCAAGCAGGCGGCCGCGACGAAAATCCTAAAGTCCGCGCTCGGTGCGCCGATAACCCTACAAAACCCGGAGCCCAGCAAAATGCGCCCCCTGACACTTTTACCCTCACTCCTGACGCTCATCCTCCTTGCCGGCTGCGCCTCGCAGCATCAGAATGTACAGGTCGTCGTGAGCGGCAACGGTGGTCCGGAGGCCAGCGCAAGCGTTCGCGGCACCCGCAAACCTTCGCCTCCGCCGGGCGATTATGCCTACACGTACGTCGAAAATTACGACCCCTCGTCTGGCGAAGACTTCCTCGTCACCCATCGCCCACGCGAGCGCAATTGATGTCCAGGAGAACGACGATGAAACGCCTCGCCCCTCTTTGCCTCGCCCTGCTGCTGGCGGCTTGCGCCCAGAGCGCCACCCGCGAAGTGAGCACCACCTCTGCTCCTGCCGCCCCGGCAAGCCCTGCAACCGCCCCCGACGCCCTCGCCTACCGTCCAGCCAATTCCGGCGCGGCCCGATTCAACAGCAAAATCATCTTTCTCGCCGACCAGATCGAACGCAACATCCAGCACAAGAACCTGCTGCCGGCCGTGCTGGCGAGCACCTTCGTCAATCTCGACGATCTCGACGATACCTCGCCGCTGGGGCGCCTCATCACGGAAAACCTCATCCACGAGCTGCAGGTGCGCCACTGGAACGTCTACGACATCCGCCTGAGCAAAGCGGTAGCCGTGAATCCTGCGGGCGAATTCGTCCTCACCCGCGACCCCAAACTGCTCGAATACCAATACCTGGTCGCCGGCGTGCTCGCCGGCACCTATTCGGTCACCGACGACGAAGTCTTCGTCAATGCCCGGGTGATCGACGTCAATACCGGCGTGGTCGTGAGCTCTGGCCAGATCAGCCTGCCCATCGACGACTTCGTCGCCCGGCTGCTCGTCGATGGCGACCAGCTCAAACCGATGCGCATCATCCGCGGCAAATGACCTTCCGCTTCTCGGCTACGGCCGCGGCGTTGCTCACGGCGGGGCTCCTTTCCGCCTGCAGCCTCGCCCCCACGGCCAGCATGTGCCGCGAAGCGACCGAGAACGAGCTCGGTCGCATGGCCCGGCAGACCTGCCCGCGCGGCGGCAGCGTCATCATCCCCGATTTCGTCGAGGTCGACGGATACCGCACGGGGCGCTTTGGCAAGGCGCTGGGCGAAGCGTTTGGTCTGGCGTGGAGCCGGCATTGCGCCGCGCCCATGCGCCAGGTCGAGGTAGGCGAGCACCTCAGCCTCGACGAGGACGGCCTGCGGCTCCTCACCCGCGACCCCGAATCGATCCGGCAAGACATCGTGATCGACCGCTACGCCCTCGTCGGCACCTACCGCCGCGTGGGCGAGGCGCTGCAGCTCGGCGTGCGCCGCATCGATCTGGTCGACGGCACGGTGCGCGCCGCCGCCTCGGGCCAGATTCCCGAGCGCTGCTTCGGTGCGGAACCGACCCGCCGCGGCAGCAAGGAAAAGCTGCGCACCACGGTCAGCGATTGATGGTCCCGCGCGGGGATCGTCCGGCGGCTCGGCGTGCGAGCGCTCACGGCCCCTGCAGCAGAATCGCCTCGCCGCGCTCGAGCGCTGCCTGCTCGCCACGCAGGATCACCACGTCGCCCGCCTGCAATACCAGCTGCGGTTCCGGCGTCTGGGCGCGGATGCCGCGCCGGCGCACCGCCGCCACCGTCACGCCGCACTCTTCCAATCCCACATCTCCCAGGCGCCGCCCTACCGCCCAGGAATCGGGCGACAAAAGCACCGAATGCAGACGCATGCCGCCCTCGCCCGCTTCGCTCTCGTCGGAGCGGCCGGCGAAATAGCCGCGCAGCAGCGCATAGCGCTGCGCCCGGATCTCGCGGATGCGCCGCGCCACGCGCGTGAGCGGCATGCCGATGAGCGCCAGCGTGTGCGTGGCCAGCATCAGGCTCACCTCGATCGCCTCCGAGATCACCGCCGTCGCTCCGGCCGCCATCAAGCGATCGACGTCGTTCTCGGTGCGGGCGCGTACCACCACCGGCACGTCCGGGCGCAATTCGCGCAGCACCGACAGCACGCGCAGCGATGCCCCCAGTTCGGCAAAGGTCACCACCACCGCCCGCGCCCGCAACAAACCCGCCGCGATCAGGGTCTCGCGCCGGCTCGCGTCACCGTAGAGTACGCTCTCGCCGGCCACTTCCGCCTCCCGCACCCGCTCCGGATCGAGGTCGAGCGCCACCGTGGGCACCGCCTCGTGCTCGAGCAGCCGCGCCAGATACTGACCCGTGCGCCCGTAGCCGAGCACCAGCACGTGCTGCTTGACGAGCATGGTGCGCGAGGCGATCTGGGTGAGTTCCATCGAGCGGGCGAGCCACTCTGAGGCGACGAAGCGCAGCACCAGCCGATCGGACACCGCGACGATCAAGGGTGCGGCCAGCATCGACAAGACTAGCGCCGCCACCGCCGTCTGCAGCCATGCCGACGGCAGCAGACCCAGCCCCGCCGTCTGCGCGAGCAGCACGAAGCCGAACTCGCCGCCCGTACATAGCCACAGTGCCGAGCGCATCGCCACTGCCGCGTTCGAACCCAGGGCGCGCGAGGCGCCCCACACCACCGCCGCCTTGATGCCCAGCATGCCGACGAGCAGCAGCACGACGAAGACGAAATTGCGCGTCACCTCGCCCACGTCGAGGAACATGCCCACCGTAATGAAGAAGAGACCGAGCAGTACATCGCGAAACGGCTTGATGTCCTCTTCCACCTGGTAGCGGTATTCCGTCTCCGAGATCAGCATGCCGGCGAGAAACGCCCCCAGCGCCAGCGACAGCCCCAGGGCGTTGGAGAGCGCAGCCATCCCCAGCGTCACCAGCAGGACGTTGAGCATGAAGAGTTCGGGCGATTTCTGCCGCGCCACCCAGGTGAACCAGCGGCGCATCACCGGCTGTCCGAAGCGCAGCACCAGCACGAGCAGCACGGCGATCTTGAGCACCGCCGCCCCCAGCGTCACCCACCAGCGCTCGCCGTCGGGCGCCGCCAGGGCGGGCACCAGAATGAGCAGCGGCACCACCGCCAGATCCTGGAAGAGCAGCACACCGATCACTTCCCGTCCGTGCGCTTTGTCGAGCTCCAGCCGCTCGACGAGCAGTTTCGAGAGGATGGCCGTCGAAGACATCGTCAGTGCCCCGCCCAGCGCCCAGGCCGCCAGCAGCGACAAACCCAGAGACCAGCCGAGGAGCGTGAACACCAGGTGCGTGACGAGCACCTGCAGCGCCCCCAGGCCCAGGACCACGCGGCGCATCGCGTTCAACTGCGCCAACGAGAACTCCAGGCCGATCGAGAACATGAGGAAGACGACGCCGAACTCGGCCAGCACCGCCGCCCCGCCCTCCTCCGGCATCAGGCCGAGCGCGTGCGGCCCCACCGCCACGCCGACGAGCAGATACCCCATCAGCGCCGGCAAGCCCATGCTCTTGAACAAGGCTACCGCCGCGAGCGAACCCGCCAGCAGCAGCAAGACCGTCGTCAAGCCTCCCTCCATGAAAAACCCGCTCCCTGCGTTTTTGCTATACTGGGCTTCCCAGTATAAACGAGGCCGCAGCCGAGCCCATGGATCGCCCTCTTGATCCCGGGCGCATCCTCGAGAGCGCCCGGCGCACCCTGCGCATCGAATCCGAAGCCATCGCCGCCCTCGCCGAGCGGCTCGGCCCTTCCTTCGCCGAAGCCGTGCGGCTCGTCCTCGGCGCGCGCGGCCGGGTCATCGTCACCGGCGTGGGCAAATCCGGCCATATCGGGCGCAAGATCGCCGCCACCCTCGCCTCGACCGGCACCCCCGCCTACTTCGTCCATGCCGCGGAGGCCGCGCACGGGGATCTCGGCATGATCGCCCCCGACGACGTCGTCATCGCCATCTCCTACTCTGGCGCGAGCGACGAGGTGCTGATGATCCTGCCCGCCATCAAGCGCCAGGGCGCCGCCTTGATCGCCCTCACCGGTCGGCCGGACTCGCCGCTCGCGCGCCAGAGCGACGTGCACCTCGACGTGAGCGTGCGCGAAGAAGCCTGCCCGCACAACATCGCCCCCACTGCGAGCACCACCGCCGCGCTCGCCATGGGCGACGCGCTCGCGATCGCGCTCCTGCAAGCGCGCGGCTTCGGTCCGGAGGATTTCGCCCGCTCGCACCCCGGCGGCGCGCTCGGGCGCCGGCTGCTCACGCGCGTGGCCGACGTCATGCGCCCGCGCCCCGAGGTCCCGACCGCGCCACCCAACGTTCCCCTCACCGAAGCGCTGCTCACCATGTCGCGCGGCGGCATGGGCATGGTCGCGGTGGTCGATGCCGACGACCGGCCGCTGGGCATCTTCACCGACGGTGACCTGCGCCGCACCATCGAACAGGGCGCCGACCTGCGCAGCGAGACGCTCGCGCAGCGCATGAACCCATCGCCCAAGACCATCTCCCCCGAGGCGCTCGCCGCCGAAGCGGCGCGCCGCATGGAAGATGCGCGCATCAGCCAGATGCTGGTGGTCGAGGACGGCCGGCTCGTCGGGGCGCTGCACATGCACGACCTCATGCGCGCCAAGGTGCTGTGATGACCACCGCCACGGCCAAAGCCGCCCGCGTACGTCTAATGGGCTTCGACGTCGACGGCGTGCTCACCGACGGGCGCCTTTACTACGGCCCCGAGGGCGACACCCTCAAGGCGTTCCATACGCTCGACGGGCACGGACTCAAGCTGCTCGCCCGCGCTGGAATCGAACCGATCGTCATTTCCGGCCGAACTTCCGCCGCCCTGGCGCGCCGCTGCGCCGAGCTGGGGCTGCCGCTGGCGATGGGAATCGAAGACAAACACGCCGAGATGGCGACGCGGCTCGCCGCGCGCGGGCTCGGGTTCGAGGCGGCCGGCTACATGGGCGACGACGTCGTCGACCTGCCCCTCATGCTTTCCTGCGGCTTCAGCGCGGCGCCGGCCGACGCGCACGAGCTCGTCAAGTCGCGCGCCGACTGGATCGCCCCTCGCCCGGGCGGGCGCGGCGCCGTGCGCGCGCTGTGCGACTTCCTCCTGCACGCCCAAGGGCGCTGGGACGAGCTCCTCGCGCCCTACCTTCGCGCCCCATGACCCTCCTCCGCCCCACCGTCCTCCTGCCGCTCCTCTTCGCCACGCTGGTGGCCGCCTTCTCCTTCTGGCTCGAACGGCGGGTGAATCTGCTCACGCAGTCGCCTCCCGTGGAGCCCGCCGGCGAGATCGACCTCGTCTCCGGCGAGCTCGCGGTCGACGTCTATTCCGATACCGGTCTGCCCATGCACCACATCGAGGCCGATCATGCCATCCATTACCTCGCCGGCGATCGGACCGCGCTCGAGCGTCCGCGCGTCACGTCCCTGCGCGAGGACGTGCGCTTCACCGGCCGTGCCCAGCGGGCCGACGTCTTCGATCATGGCGAGCGCATCGAAGCCTTCGGCGACGTGCTCGTCACCCGAGTGCTCGACGGCGCCGAGACCCGCTACGAGGGGCAGATGCTCGTCTGGTGGCCCGACGAGGGCCGCGCCCGCTCCGACCTGCCCGTCGTGATCACTCGCGGCGAGCGCCGCGCCACCGGCGACCGGATGGAGGCCGAAGACCATCTCGCGAAAATCACCCTGATCGGCAACGCGCACGTGCATTGGCCGCCCGAGCCCAAGACGGCTGCCAACGCGCTTGCGCCGGCAAAACCCGCCGCTGGCAAAACGACCGCACCCACCCCTCGCGCCAGACCCGATTCCCGCCAACCCGCCCCCCGACGGAGTCCCAGCCGATGACCCGCCTTTTTCTGCTCCTCTGCCTGCTGTTCGTGCTCGCCGTACCGCTCGCGCACGCGGAGAAGGCCGACAAACAAAAGCCCATCGAGATCGATGCCGACCGCATCCACGTCGACGACCGGCAGAAAGTGCACGTCTTCGAGGGCAACGTGCTCATGAAACAGGGCACGCTGGAGATCCGGGGCGATCGCGTGGTCGTGACGCAAGACGAGCAGGGCTTCAAGACGGGCGTGGCCACCGCCCAGGGCGGCAGGCTCGCCACCTTCAAGCAGAAGCGCGACAACAGCAACGAATGGGTCACCGGAGAAGCCGAGCGGCTCGAGTACGACGCGCGCACCAACAAGATCAAGCTCATCGGCCGGGCCCGCGCCACTTCCGGCCAGGACGAAGTACGCGGCGCCTACATCGAATACGACCAGAACACCGACCAGTACTACGTCACCACCGCCGGCGGTGCCTCCAGCGCCCCCTCGGGCCGCGTGCGCGCCGTGATCCAGCCCAAGGACGACGGCGGACAATGAGTTTTTCCCACCCACGAGAGGAGCACTTCATGGACTACCAGAACATCATCGTCGAAACCCACGGCCGCGTCGGTCTCATCCGGCTCAACCGGCCCAAGCAGCTCAACGCCCTCAACGATGCGCTGGTCGACGAGCTGGGGCATGCGCTCGACGTCTTCGAGGCCGACGAAGGAATCGGCGCCATCGTCATCACCGGCAGCGAGAAAGCCTTCGCCGCCGGCGCCGACATCGCCGCCATGGCCAATTTCTCCTACATGGACGCCTACAAGGGCAACTACATCACGCGCAACTGGGAACGCGTCAAGACCTGCCGCAAGCCGGTGATCGCCGCGGTGGCCGGTTTCGCTTTGGGCGGCGGCTGCGAGCTCGCCATGATGTGCGACCTCATCATCGCCGCCGACAACGCCAAGTTCGGCCAGCCCGAAGTCAAGCTCGGCATCCTGCCCGGCGCCGGTGGCACCCAGCGCCTGCCGCGCGCCGTGGGCAAGGCAAAAGCCATGGAGATGTGTCTCACCGGCCGCTTCATGGATGCCGAAGAGGCCGAGCGCAGCGGCCTGGTGGCGCGCGTGGTGCCGGCCGAGCGGCTGCTCGAAGACGCCCTCGAGACCGCCAAGACCATCGCCAGCTACTCGCTGCCGGTGGTCATGATGATCAAGGAGTGCGTCAACCGCGCCTACGAGAGCCCCCTCAACGAGGGACTCCTCTTCGAGCGCCGCACTTTCCATTCCAGCTTTGCGCTCGAAGACCAGAAGGAAGGCATGGCCGCCTTCCTCGAGAAACGCGCGCCGCAGTTCAAGCACCGCTGATCTCCCGGCATCCCGACGCCGCACCCGCGCCACGATCCCCTTGGGTGAGGATCGTGGCGCGGAACCTTGCAAAGCATCGAACATTCAAAGGCTTTGTGCAACGCACAAAATCACTTGACACACAGAAATCCTTGAACTATAGTGAGTGCGTTGCTGCGATGCAGCAATCTCAATCCCTCAAGGAGGACGTACCATGAGCACCACCGACACCCTCACCCAACGCGGCCGTCAAATCTCCGATGCCTGGCTCGCCGTCGCCAGTTCCGGCTTCTCCACCATCGAACGCCTCATCGCGCTGCAGATGAACGCCCTGCGCGAAACGATCGAACAGTCGCTCGCCCACGCCAAGCAAGTGGCCGAGACCAAGGACGCGCAGGAATTCTTCAAGCTGCAGCAGGAAGCCCTCACCCCCTCGATCGAGAAAACGCTCGCTTATCAGCGCAACGTCTACGAAGTGCTGCAGCAGAGCCAGACCGAGATCGCCAAGATCGTCGAGACCCAGCTCTCCGATCTCAACCGGCAGATGATCGAGCTGCTCGACAAGATGGCCAAGTCCGCACCCACCGGTGCCGAGACGGTCATCGCTGCGGCCAAGTCCGCCATCGCCGCGGCCAACAGCGCCTATGACAATCTCGCCAAGGCCGCCAAACAGGTGGCCGAGATCGCCGAAGCCAACATGACGGCGGCGACCAACGCCACCGTCAAGGCCGTGACCTCCGCCTCGCAGCAGCTCGCCACCAAAGCCGCTCCGGCGGCGACGGCTGCCCGGAAACCCTCGGCGAGCGCTTCCCAAAGCGCGGCCTGAGTCGCAAACTGAATGCGGTGCCATGCACCGCGTTGCGTGAAACGCCCGCCCCGAGCGGGCGTTTTGCTTTCCCCCTGCCCCCGGCTCTGCTAGGATAGCGTTTCGACCGAACTTCCTTCCTGCAGACCATGCGTTTTCTCCTCCCCCTCGTCCTTGCCCTGGCGCTTTCCGGCTGCGGCGTGAAAGGACCGCTCTACCTGCCTTCCCCGCCCTCCTCGGGGGGATCGAAATGAATTTTCCCATGCCGACGCTACGGGTCACGGCGCACGGACTCGCCCTCGAAGACGTTCCGCTCACGACCATCGCGGCCACTTACGGCACGCCCTGCTACGTCTATTCGCGCACGGCGATCGAAGAAGCGTTCGAGCGCTATCGCACGGCGCTGCCGCCCGAGCGCGCCGAGATCTGCTACGCGGTCAAGGCCAATGGCAACCTATCGATCCTGCGGCTGCTCGCTGCGCGCGGAGCGGGCTTCGACATCGTCTCCCGCGGCGAGCTCGAGCGCGTGCTCGCGGCCGGCGGTGAGGCGAAGCGCGTCGTCTTCTCGGGCGTCGCCAAAGGGGCCGCCGAGATCCGCCGCGCGCTGGAAGTGGGCATCGGCGTGTTCAACGTCGAATCGGCGGCGGAGCTCACCCGCATCGCGCACATCGCCCGCGAGATGGGGCGACGCGCCCCGGTGGCGCTACGCATCAACCCCGACGTCGACCCCAAGACGCATCCCTACATCTCCACCGGACTCAAGCGCAACAAGTTCGGCATCCCCGTGGCGGAAGCGCTCGCGCTCTACCGCCAGGCCAAGTCGATGCCCGAGCTCGATCTCGTGGGCATCGCCTGCCACATCGGCTCGCAGCTGCTCGACCCTTCCCCGCTGCTGGAAGCTGCCGAGCGCGTGAAAGACGCGGTAGAGCAGCTCGAGCGCGACGGCATCGCGCTGCGGCACATCGACCTGGGCGGGGGGTTAGGCATCCGCTACCGCGACGAGACCCCGCCCGACATCCCCGCCGTGCTGCGCGCGCTCGCCGAGCGTTTCGCCGATCGGCCCGAGCGGCTGATGTTCGAGCCGGGGCGCTCCCTCGTCGGCAACGCGGGTTTGCTGCTCACGCGCGTCGAATACCTCAAGCACGGCGAGGAACAGGACTTCGCCCTGGTCGATGCCGGCATGAACGACCTGATGCGCCCGGCGCTCTACGACGCCTGGCACGAGATCGTCCCGGTCGTGCCGCGCTCCGGACCGGTACGCCGCTACGACGTGGTCGGGCCGGTGTGCGAATCGTCCGATTTTCTCGGCCGCGGGCGCGAACTCGCCCTCGAAGCGGGCGACCTTTTGGCGGTGCTCTCGGCCGGCGCCTACGGCATGGCCATGAGCTCGAACTACAACGCCCGGCCGCGCCCGGCCGAAGTGCTCGTCGAAGGGGCGGCGCACCGCCTCATCCGCGCGCGCGAACCGCTGGAGAGCCTGTGGGCCCTGGAGCAATGAACGGGCGGCGCACCTGGCGCCCGCTCCTGCCCGCCGCCGTGCGCATCCTCCTCCTCATTCTCTTCGCCGCGCTTCCTTGGCTGGGGCCGGAGGACGTTCGCGCCGACACGCTCCCGCCGCCGGTGCGCGAAGCCCTGAACAAAGCGCAGGTGCCGCCCGAGGCCGTCTCCGTCCTCATCCAGCCCCTGGAAGGCGGCGCGCCGCTCCTGGCGGCGAACGAGACCGTGCCGCGCAACCCGGCCTCGGTGATGAAGCTCGTCACCACCTTCGCCGCCTACGAAACCTTCGGCGCCCAGCGCCGCTGGACGAGCCGCTTGGTGGCCCGCGGCCATGTGCTCGGTCAGGAGCTCGTGGGCGATCTGGTGCTGCAAAGCGACGGCGACCCTTACCTCACCGCCGAGCGGGCCTGGAAGCTGCTGCGCACGGCGCGCGCGCTGGGGATCCAGACCATCCGTGGACGGTTGAGGCTGGAGGCCGACGGGCTGCGCATCCCCCCGACCGACCCGTTCGCCTTCGACGGCGACGGCTATCGACCCTACAACACCCCCGCGAGCGCGGAACTCGTCAATTTCAACACGGTGATCGTGCAGATCCAGCCCTCTCCCGACGGCACGCGGGCACTCGCCACGCTGCACCCGCCGCTTGCCGGCGTGAACGTCGGCAACGCCCTGAAGATCGAGGCCGGCCTCTGCCCCGCCGACGTCGTCAAACGCCTCGAGACGGGTGTGCAGGAAGATGCGCAAGGCGTGGCGATCACCCTTTCCGGACGCTATCCGACGAGCTGCGGCATCCGCTGGCTCGGACTCTCGCCGCTACCCGCCGAGCGCTTCGCCTCGGCCATGCTCGAAGGCATCTGGCGCGAGCTCGGCGGCCGGCTGCTGCCCGCCGATGCGCCCGCCCCAGCCACAAGCGAATGGCTCGTGGCCAGCGACGACTCGCCCACGCTCACCGAGATCGCCTACCAGATGAACAAGTGGTCGAGCAACCCGATCGCGCGCCAGCTCCTCGCCCTCGTCGGCGCGGCGCGCTCGCCCGAGGCGCCGGATCACGTCGCCGCCGGCGCGCAGGCCGTGCAGGCACTGCTCGCTGAAGCGGGGATCGATCGCCACGGCGTGGTACTGGAAAACGGCGCGGGGCTGTCGCGCGAAGAGCGCATCGCCGCTTCCGACCTCGCCCGCCTGCTGCAAACGGTCTGGAACCGTCCCTACGCGGCCGAATTCATCGCCACCCTGCCGGTGGCCGGCGTCGACGGCACCGCCCGGCGCCGCTTCAAGGACGCCCCCATCCGCGAGTGGGCGCATGTGAAGACGGGGACGCTGCGCGACGTGCGCGCGATCGCCGGTTTTGCCCAGAGCCGCTCGGGACGGCGCTACGTGATCGTCGCCTTCGTCGAACACGCGAATGCGGCTCAGGCCAGCGACGTCCTCACCGCCCTCTTCGACTGGTTGTGGGAGCACTGATTCCCATTGCACCTCCGGCGCAGGTTGCGCCATAATCGCGCCCTGGCGCGTTCGCCCGAAAGGAAGTCCCGATGCACCGATCGACCGTCCGCCGGCATCTCTGGTTGCGCACCTCCATGGCCCTCTACGGCGCGGCCGTCTTCGGCCTTGCAGTGGCCGCCCTCTCGGGTCCCAACCCTTACGGGCGCAAGGCGGTGGTGGCGGAACTGCCGCCGATCACCCTCACCCCGCCCTCGTCGGGCGATGCCGCGCACGCTTACGTGATCCGCGAAGCCTTCCGCCGCGGCGAAACGCTGCCCGCCTTCCTCGAGCGCATCGGCGCCGAAGACGAAGCGCTGCTCGACTATACCTCGCTCGATGAAGAGGTCCGCGCCATCCAGCGCCAGCTGCGCGCGCACTCCACCGCCACGGTGCGCCTGCGCGCCGACGGTCAGGTCGATGCCCTGGTGCTGCCTCTGGTGAGCGGCGAGCGCGTCACCATCCGCCGCAGCGACGAGGGCTTTCGCCTCGAATCCCCGGCTCCAGAGACCGCCGGCAGCACCCATCCCTTCCTGGAGTTGCGCCAGGGCGTGATCACGCACTCGCTCTTTGCCACCTCCGCCGAGATCGGCATGCCGGATGCCATCGCCACCAAGCTCGCGGAGATCTTCGGTACCGAAATCGACTTCTCCCGCGACCTGCGCGAGGGCGACTCCTTCGCCGTCATCTACGAAACCACGCTCGACGCCGAGGGGTTGCCGCAACCCGGCGAGATCGTGGCCGCCGAATTCGTCAATCAGGGCAAGCGCCACGTGGTACTGCGCCATACCGATGCCGGCGGCAAGAGCGGCTACTACACCCCCGACGGCCGGGTGCTCGGCACCGGGTTCCTGCGCTATCCGCTGCAGTTCACCCGCGTGAGCTCGAGCTTCGGCGCCCGCTTCCACCCCATCAAGAAAGAATGGCGCCAGCACGCCGGCACCGACTTTGCTGCCGCCCCCGGCACGCCGGTGATGGCCGCTTCCGACGGCGTGGTGAAGTTCGCCGGCTGGCAGAATGGCTACGGCAACTTCGTGCTCATCGAGCACCGCAGCGGCTATGCCACCGGCTACGGCCACCTCAAAGGCTTCGAACCGGGCCTCAAGGCGGGCAAGCGCGTGTCGCAGGGCGACGTGATCGGCTACGTGGGTTCCACCGGCTGGGCCACCGGACCGCATCTGCACTACGAGGTGCGCATCGGCGGCAAGGCGCAAGATCCGCTCAAGATCGCCCTGCCCGCGCCCGAGCCGCTGCCGGCGCGCGAGCTCGCCCGATTCCGTCAGGAAACGGGGCCGCTGCTCGATAAACTCGCGCTGCTCACGCGCACACCGACCGAAGTCGCCGCGGCCGATTGAGGCGAGGGTTCAGTCGAAGCCTTCGGCTTCGGCCAAGAGCGGCGCCGCACGGTCCTTGTCCGAGACGATGGGTTCGATCCCCAGATCCGGCCAGGCAATCGCCAGCGTCGGATCGTCGTAGCGCAGCGAGCGGTCACACTGCGGCGCGTAGTAGTCGGTGGTCTTGTAGAGGAGCCGCGCGTACTGGGAAAGCGCGAGAAAGCCGTGGGCGAAGCCGGGCGGGATCCACAGCTGGCGCTTGTTCTCGTCGGAGAGCTCGGCGGCCACCCAGCGCCCGAAAGAGGGCGAGCTTCGGCGCAGGTCGACGGCCACGTCGAACACCGCCCCCTCGGCGCAGCGCACCAGTTTCCCTTGCGCGTGCGGCGGCAGCTGGTAGTGCAGGCCGCGCAGCACACCGCGGCGCGAGCGCGATTCGTTGTCCTGCACGAACTCGACATCGACCCCCGTGGCGGCGAAGAATGCGCGCCGCGTGTAGACCTCGAAGAAATAGCCGCGTGCATCGCCATGCACCCGCGGCTCGAGGAGGATCACCTCGGGGATCTCCAGTGCCGTCGCGCGCATCACAGCGCCTCCCGCCCGTGTTCCAGGAGCTGGCGCAGGTAGCGCCCGTAGCCGCTCTTGCCCAGCCGCTCGGCCTGGCGCAGGAGCCCCTCGTCGTCGATCCAGCCCTGCATCCAGGCGATTTCTTCCAGGCAGGCGATCTTCAGCCCCTGACGCCGCTCGATGGTGGCGATGAACTGCCCGGCTTCGAGCAGCGAATCGTGCGTTCCCGTGTCGAACCAGGCATAGCCGCGCCCCATGAGTTCGACCGCGAGCCGCCCTTCCTGCAGGTAGCTGCGGTTGAGGTCGGTGATCTCGAGCTCGCCGCGCGCCGAAGGGCGCAGCGCCCGCGCGCGCTCGACCACGCTGCCATCGTAGAAGTAGAGCCCCGTGACGGCGTAGTTCGACTTGGGACGGGCGGGTTTCTCCTCGATGTCGATCACGCGCCCGGTGGCGTCGAAGGCGACCACGCCATAGCGCTCCGGATCCTGCACGTGGTAGGCGAAGACGGTGGCGCCCCGTTCGCGCGCGTCCGCCGCCCGCAGCAGCTGCGGCAGGTCGTGGCCGTAGAAGAGATTGTCGCCCAGCACCAGGGCCGAAGGCGCGCCGGCAAGGAAATGCTCGCCGATGAGGAAAGCCTGCGCGAGCCCGTCGGGCGAGGGCTGCTCGGCGTAGGACAAGGACAGCCCCCAGGCGCTGCCATCGCCCAGGAGCTGGGCGAAGCGCGGCGTATCCTGGGGCGTGGAGATCACCAGGATGTCGCGGATGCCGGCGAGCATCAGGGTAGACAGCGGATAGTAGATCATCGGCTTGTCGTAGACCGGCAGCAGCTGCTTGGAGACGGCGAGCGTCGAGGGATAGAGCCGGGTGCCGGAACCGCCGGCGAGGATGAGGCCCTTGCGTGCAGAAGTCGGATTCATGGCGGATGCGTCAATGGGGAAGAAGGGAGAGCGGCTCGGCGAGCACGGCCACCGTGCGCGCCACTTCGTCCTGCCACGGCGGCAGGCGCAGGCCGAAGGTGGTGGTAAGCCGCGTGGTATCGAGGCGCGAATTGGCCGGGCGCGGCGCCGCGGTCGGATAGTCGGCGCTCGCGATCGGCTCGAGCGCTTCGAGTGCGAGCGGCCAGCCGGACTCGCGCGCGCGCTCGAAGACGAAGGCGGCGTAGTCGTACCAGCTGGTCTCGCCGGTGGGGGCGAGGTGGTAAAGACCAGAGGGACAGGTATCAGGCGCAGTGCGCAGCCGGCGCACGAGCTCGGCGCTCACCTCGGCGGCGAGCCCGGTACCGGTGGGCGCGCCCACCTGGTCGGCCACCACGCGCAGCACGCGCCGGCTCGCGCCCAGGCGCAGCATGGTCTTGAGGAAATTGGCGCCGTGCAACCCATAGAGCCAGCTCACCCGCAGGATGAGGGCACAGGCACCGCTTTCGAGCACCGCTTCTTCGCCGGCGCGCTTGCTGCGGCCGTAGGCGTTCACCGGATGGGGCGCGTCGTCCTCGCGCCAGGGGCGGCTCCCCGTACCGTCGAAGACGTAGTCGGTGGAATAGTGGATGAGCCACGCCCCGTGCGCCGCCGCCCAGCGGGCGAGCTCGCCGGGCAGCTCGGCGTTGAGCCGCCAGGCGAGCGCCGTCTGCGTCTCGGCCTGGTCCACCGCGGTGTAGGCCGCGGCATTGACGATGCCCTGCGGGCGCAGGGCGTCGAGCCGCGCGCGCAGCGCCGCTGCGTCGCCGAGATCGAGCTCGGCGCGCGAAGGCGCCACGAGCGGGGCCTGCAGCGCGAGGAGCGGGGCGAGCGCCCAGCCGAGCTGGCCGCTTCCCCCCAGCAAGAGGATGGGTGCCTCGCTCATCGCGCCTGGGCCGGCAAGGACGCGCCGTAGTGGCACGACAGCCACTCGCGGTAGGCGCCGGAGGTGACGTGCTCGACCCAGTCGCGGTGCGCGAGATACCAGCGCACCGTCTTCTCGATGCCGGTATCGAAAGTCTCGGCCGGCCGCCAGCCCAGTTCGCGCTCGATCTTGCGCGCATCGATCGCGTAGCGCCGGTCATGCCCCGGACGGTCGGCGACGAAGGTAATCTGCTCGGCGTAGGAGCGGCCGTCGGCGCGCGGCGCGAGCGTATCGAGCCAGCGGCACAAGGTGTGCACCACTTCGAGGTTGGTGCGCTCGTTCCAGCCGCCGATGTTGTAGGTCTGCCCCGGCTGGCCGGCTTCCAGCACGCGCCGCAGCGCCGCGGTGTGATCGCCCACGTAGAGCCAGTCGCGCACCTGACGGCCGTCGCCGTAGATGGGGAGCGGCTCGCCGGCGAGCGCGCGCGTCAGGCACAGCGGGATGAGCTTTTCCGGAAACTGGTAGGGGCCGTAGTTGTTGGAGCAGTTGGTGGTGATCGTCGGCAGGCCGTAGGTGTGATGGAACGCACGCACGAAGTGGTCCGCCCCGGCCTTGCTCGCCGCGTACGGAGAATTGGGCGCGTAGGGCGTGGTTTCGGTGAAGGGCGGATCGTCCGGGCCGAGCGTGCCATAGACTTCGTCGGTGGAGACGTTCACGAAGCGAAAGGCCGAGCGATCGGGTTCGGGCAAGCACTCCCAATGCGCGCGCGCCGCCTCCAGCAGCCGCAAGGTGCCCAGCACGTTGGTGCGCGCGAACGCCTCGGGCCCGTGGATGGAGCGATCGACGTGCGATTCGGCGGCGAAATGCACGATGGCGCGCACCCGGTGTTGGGAGAGCAGGCGACGCACGAGGTCCTGATCGGTGATGTCGCCGTGCACGAAGACGTGGCGCGCATCGCCCTCGAGCGCGGCAAGGTTTTCCAGGTTGCCGGCGTAGGTGAGCGCGTCGAGATTGACGAGAGGTTCGTCGTGTCGCGCGAGCCAGTCGAGCACGAAGTTGCTGCCGATGAAGCCGGCGCCGCCGGTCACGAGGATCGTCATGGTCGGTAGGGATCGCGGAAAAGCGCGATGATACCAGCCTCAGCCTTCCATGTCGCGCGTGTAGCCCGCCCAGCCGATGATGAGCCGCACCCAGCCGAGCACCACCCAGCTGAGCGCCTTGCGCCAGCGGGGCAACCGGGCGAAGCCCTCTTCGTCGAGCCGCACCGCGCCCTGCGCCACATGCTGCTCGAGCCGCGCGCGCAGCTCCGCGCTGAAGCCGAGGTCGTCGACCCACACGTTGGCCTCGCGCGCCATGAAGAGGCTGAAGGGATCGATGTTGCTCGAACCCACCGTGGCATAGCGATCGTCGAACACCGCCACCTTGGCGTGCATCTCGGTGGCATGGTATTCCCACAGCTCGACGCCCTGGCGCAGCAGCCAGGGATAGAGGGCGCGCGTGGCCTGCGACAGGATGGGATGGTCGCTCAGTCCCTGCAGGACGAGGCGCACCCGCACGCCGCGCGCCGTGCAGGCCGCGAGCGCCCGGCGAAAGCGTTTGCCGGGGAAGAAATAGGCGCAGGCGATCCACACCTCCTTTCGGGCGCGGGCGAGCATGTGCAGATAGGCGTTCTCGATGTCGTGGCGATGGCGCCAGTTGTCGCGCAGCACCAGGACGGCGCGATGCGGCCCGGCCGGGCCGTCGTGCGCGGCACGCGCCACGAGGCGGGGCGGGCGGCGCCTGCCATTCGTCCAGCACACCAGGCGCCACAGCCGCTGCATCGCCTGCTGCACAGAACGCACGAGCGGCCCCTCGATTCGAACCGCATAATCCCATCGCGGCAGACGGATCCGGCGCCCGGGCAGGCGGGTGAAATCGGAAAGGATGTTGATGCCGCCGACGAAGGCGACTCGCCCATCGCAACAGGCGAGCTTGCGGTGCAGGCGCCGCAGGCGATGGCGCCGCGGGATGAACCAGGGGCCGCGCAGCGGGCGATAGACCTCGACTTCGACGCCGGCGGCGGCCACCCCGTGCATGCGATGGACGATGAAATCGCGGGCGCCGAAGCCGTCTACCAGCAAATACACGCGCACACCGCGCGCCGCCGCCCGCACCAGCGCCGCGAGCACCGCCTCGCCGATCTCGTCGCACTCGAAGATGTAGGTCTCGAGCCGCACCTCCTCGCGCGCCGCATCGATCGCCCGTAGCAGCGCGGGAAAGAATTCCGCGCCGTTCTCCAGCAGCTGCAGACGGTTACCGGGCAGGAAATCCAGGGCCATCGTCCGGCCCCTCGGCCAGGAAGCGGTGCGGCGGCGCGCTCATCCGCCCTCCAGGGCGAGATCGACCACGAGCGGCAGATGGTCGGACAGGCGCGACCACGGCCGCCCGCGCGGCACCTGGGCCGCGTGCACCTCGCAGCCACGCACGTAGAGCCGGTCGAGCCGGCCGAAGGCCAGGCCGCGCGCCGGGTAGGTGCGCGGCGGCGCACGGCGACCGACGGCAGCGAAGGCGTCTTCCAGACCCAGGGGCGCGGCGAGGAGTTCCTCCGCCTCCCGCCCCCAATCGTTGAAATCCCCGCCCACGACGATCGGCGAGCGCGGCGGCAAGCCGGCGATCAGCTCCCGCAAGCGTTCGAGCTGCATCCGGCGCCAGCGCGCCCGCAGGCCCAGATGGACGCAGAAGACGTGCAGGCAAAGGCCATGCGGCAAAACCATGGCGCAATGCAGGATGCCGCGGCGCTCCCAGCGGTGCGCCGAGACGTCGTGATTGGCCCAGTCCTGTACCGGAAAGCGCGACAGCACGGCGTTGCCATGATGCCCCAGCTCATGGAAGAGGTTACCGCCGTAGATGCGCTCGGGCCAGTGTTCAGCGCCGAGATAGTGATGCTGCGGCTGGGCAGGCCAAAGGGGATGGCGCTGCGCGTGTCCAAGATGCGCCCCTTGAACTTCCTGCAGCAGCACGAGGTCTGGGCCAAGCTCGCGCAGCGCCTCGCGCATCTCGGCGATGGTCAGGTGGCGGTTGAACGGCCCCCAACCCTTGTGGATGTTGTAACTGACCACACGCAACGCCACCCCCGCCTGCCTCGCCCCGGCAGGAACGAGCTGGCGCGGATCTTCCAATGGCGCGCGCCAAGAGCGCCACCGCCCCCAAAGCTTCTGCCGTTTTTCTGCAACCATCGGAACGTTCATGCGGCCGAGAGCATCCGCTCGAGTGCGATTTTCGCCCATCGGGCCGTCTCCCCGGGCACGGCGATGCGATTGACCACCCGCCCCTGAACCAGATTGTCGAGCGTCCAGGCGAGGTGCTGCGGGTCGATGCGCTGCATCGTCGAGCACATGCACACCACGCCGCCCATGAACTGCACCGTCTTGCCCTGCGGAGCCATCTCCTCGGCCAGGCGGCTCACCAGGTTGAACTCGGTGCCCACCAGCCATTCGGTGCCGGCCGGCGCCGCGCGCACCGTGCTCTGGATGAATTCGGTCGAACCGACGTAATCGGAGGCGAGGCACACCTCGAAGGCGCACTCCGGGTGCGAGATGACGTAGCCCTGGGGATGCCTGGCGCGCCAGCGCTCGATCTGCGCCTTGGTAAACATCTGATGCACCGAACAATGCCCTTTCCACAGCAGGATGGTAGCCCGCCTGATCTGCTCCGGGCTCAAACCGCCGTAGGGCAGGTCGGGATCCCACACCAGCATGTCTTCCAGCGGGATGCCGCGCTGGTGGCCGGTCCAGCGTCCCAGATGCTGGTCGGGAAAGAAGAGGAGCTTGGGGCGGCGCGCCAGCGCCCACTCCATGATGTGCGGCGCATTGGTCGAGGTGCACACGATGCCGCCGTGGCGGCCGCAGAACGCCTTGAGATCGGCCGCGGAATTGATGTACGTGACCGGCGTATAGACCTCGGCCGGATCGCCGTCGAGCACCTCGCCCAGTTCACGCCAGGCGCGCGTCACCTTGGCGAGATCGGCCATGTCGGCCATGGAACAGCCGGCGGCCAGATCCGGCAGGATCGCCACCTGCTCGGGCTGCGACAGGATGTCCGCGACCTCGGCCATGAAATGCACGCCGCAGAAGACGATGTAGCGCGAGGAAGTCTGTGCGGCGAGCCGGGCGAGCTTGAGCGAATCGCCGGTGAGATCGGCGTGCCGATAGACGTCGGCGCGCTGATAGTGGTGGCACAGGATCACCGCCTCCTCGCCCAGCTGCGCGCGCGCCGCGAGGATGCGCTCCTGCGCCTGCTCGTCGCTCATTGCCCCATAGGGTGCGAACGGCAAGGCTTTTTCGAGAATCGTCGTCATCTCCACCTGCTCCTTTTCATCCCTGCACCCACGGCAGGCCATGAAACTTCCAGCCACCCACCGTGCCGCGATGCCCGGCGGCGTCTTTGGCGCCTTCGAAGCCTTCCAGTACGTTGTAGCACGAAGTGAATCCGGCCGCCGCCGCGGCGCGCGCCGCCTGGTCCGAACGCCCGCCCGAGCGGCACAGGAACATCACCAGCGACTCGGGATCGACCTGGGCGCGCAGATGGGCGAGAAAATCTGGATTGGGCGCGAGCCCCGGATAACGCAGCCATTCGATCTCCACCGCCCCGGGGATTCGTCCCACCCAGTCCCACTCGGCGCGGGTACGGCAATCCACGAGCACCGCCCCCGGCGCCATACGCCACACGAGATAGGCCTCGGGCGGGGTCAAGGCCCCGGCATAGGGCAGACCGAAACGCTCGGCGCGATCGCCGGCAAGCGCTAGAATATCGTGCAAGTTTCCCACGAGTCTCTCCATGGCTGAGCAAGCGAGTATACCGCCTTCGCCCGCTGCGACGGCACGGGCGCGCGGCAACGCCATCGCCCGCACGAGCCTGGCGGCGGTGGCGGTCAACGCCACCCTGGCCCTCCTGCAGATCGTCATCGGCCTGCTAGCCAACGCTTTCAGCCTGGTGGCCGACGCCATGCACACGCTGGCCGACCTCTCCACCGACGCCATGGTGAGCTGGGCAGGACGAAGCGCCGGCGCGCCCCCCGATGCCGAACACCCTTATGGACATGGACGCTTCGAGACTCTCGCCAGTTTCATCCTCGGCCTGGTGCTGCTGGGCGTGGGCTGCGGCTTCCTGTGGGCGGCGGGCATGAAACTGCAGACGCTCGAACATGCCCCGCCGATCGAGATCCCCGCCCTCGTCATGGCGGTGATCACCCTGCTCGCCAAGGAAGGGATGTTTCACTGGCTGTACCGCCGCGGACGCGCCCTCAAGGCGAAAGTGCTGGAAGCGGCCGCCTGGCATGCCCGCTCGGATGCCGCCTCCTCGCTCGTGGTGGCGATCGGCATCGGCGGCAGCCTTGCCGGCTACCGCTTCCTCGAACCGCTCGCGGCGGCGCTGGTCGGCTTCATGATCGCCTCGATGGGAGTGCGCTTTGCCTACCGTGCGGTGCGCGAGCTCGTCGACACCGGGCTCGAGCCGGAAGAAGTCGCCCGACTGACCGAGACGATCCGCACCACCCCCGGCGTCGAGGATCTGCACCAGATCCGCACGCGGCGCATGGCCGACCGCATCCTGGTGGATGCGCACATCCAGGTCGCCCCCCGCCTGTCGGTCTCCGAAGGGCACCGCGTGGCCGATACCGTATTCGCCCGCCTCAAGGGCCGCTTCCCCAACCTCGACGACGCGCTGATCCACGTCGATCACGAAAACGACACGACCCGCCCGCCCGGTCAGCTGCAGGCGCTCACCGACCGCACCGAAGTGGTGCAGGACCTGCGCGCGCTCCCGGCTTTCGCCGCCGCTTCGCCCGACTGGATCGTCCTGCACTATCTCGGCGGGCGCACCTATCTCGACCTGCTGGTTCCGGCCAAACACGCGCCTTCCCTGCTCGCCGCGGACCGTGCGGCCCTTTTCTCCCAGCTCGACGCCCTGCGCCAACGCCATCCCGACCTCGCTTCCCTACGGCTCTTCGTCGAGCTTGCACCGGAACCGGGCACAGGAAGCGAAAAATTGCACCAAATCAGTGCAAACGAAGTCCCTCCCCCCCCTCCTCCAGCCGGAAATGCCTCCCTTTGAGGCAAACCAAAAGCTGGCACGACACTTGCTAAAATCCTTCCACTTTTTCCTGACCCGGAGTCGATCCGATGAATGCCCAAGACGTCCTCAAGCTCATCCACGAAAGTGAAGCCCGTTTCGTGGACTACCGTTTCACCGACATCCTCGGCAAGGAGCATCACGTCACGGTGCCGGTCTCGGCCTTCGACGAAGAAGTCTTCGAGCGCGGCCACGCCTTCGACGGCTCCTCGATCGCCGGCTGGAAAGGCATCCAGGCCTCCGACATGCTGCTCGTGCCCGATCCGGATACCGCCTACGTCGACCCCTTCTACGAAGAACCCACGGTGGTCATCACCTGCGACGTGGTGGAGCCGGCCGACGGCAAGGGCTATGACCGCGACCCCCGCTCGATCGCCAAGCGTGCCGAAGCCTATCTGAAATCGACGGGATTGGGCGACACCATCTACGTCGGCCCCGAGCCCGAATTCTTCATTTTCGACTCGGTCGAGTGGTCGGTCGACATGTCCGGCTGCTCGGTGAAGATCCAGTCGGGCGAGGCCTCGTGGGAAGGCACCGGCCACCGTCCGCGCGTCAAGGGCGGCTATTTCCCCGTCCCCCCGGTCGACAGCCTGCACGACATCCGCTCCGCCATGGTGCTCGCCCTCGAATCGATCGGCGTACCGGTGGAAGTGCACCACCACGAAGTGGCCAACGCCGGCCAGTGCGAGATCGGCACCAAGTTCAACACCCTCACGCGCCGCGCCGACTGGACACAGGCGCTCAAATACGTGGTGCACAACGTGGCGCACCAGTACGGCAAGACGGCCACCTTCATGCCCAAGCCCATCGTCGGCGACAACGGCTCGGGCATGCACGTCCACCAATCCATCTGGAAAGCGGGACAGAACCTCTTCGCCGGCAACGGCTACGCGGGGCTGTCCGAATTCGCGCTCTACTACATCGGCGGCATCATCAAGCACGCCCGGGCGCTCAACGCCATCACCAACCCCGGCACCAACTCCTACAAGCGCCTGGTGCCGCACTTCGAGGCCCCGACGAAGCTCGCCTACTCCGCGCGCAACCGCTCGGCCTCCATCCGCATTCCCTACGTGGCCAATCCCAAGGCGCGGCGCATCGAAGCGCGCTTCCCCGATCCGCTCGCCAACCCCTATCTCGCCTTCGCCGCGCTGATGATGGCGGGGCTCGACGGCGTGCAGAACAAGATCCACCCGGGCGATCCGGCCGACAAGAACCTCTACGACCTGCCGCCGGAAGAGGACGCCAAGATCCCGACCGTGTGCCACAGCCTCGACCAGGCGCTGGCAGCGCTCGATGCCGACCGCGAGTTCCTCACCCGCGGCGGCGTCTTCTCCAACGACTTCATCGATGCCTACATCGAGCTGAAGAACGAGGAAGTGCAGCGCATGCGCATGACCACCCACCCGCTCGAATTCGAGCTCTACTACAGCCTGTGAGTGCGAGCTGCCCCCGCAGGGGGCGATGAAAGGAAGAGGGCGGCCGCGGCCGCCCTTTTTCCTTTATACTTGCTGCATGATCCGGTTTCCGTCCCGCCTCGCCTCCTGCGCCGTCCTCCTGGGTTTCGGCATGCTGTGCGCACCGAGCGCCTGGGCAACGCTGTGGAAATGCACCGACGGCGACGGACGCATCACCTACACCAACGATCGCGCCAGCACCAAAGGGATGCGCTGCGAGGCCCTGCGCGATCTCCCCTACCTCGACGCGACGCCCGCCCCTTCCGCCCCCGCTGCCGCTTCCCCCTCGAACTTTCCCCGGGTGAGCCCCGGCGAACAGCGCCAGCGCGACGACCTTCGCCGCCGCATCCTCGAAGAAGAGAAAGCCGCAGAGAACCAGCGCCTGCAAGAAACGCAGCGCGCGCTGCAGACCGCCTCGCCGGAGCGCGCCGCCGAACTCAAAGCCCAGGCCGAACGCCAGCGGCGCAACCTCGAAGCGATCGAACGCGAACTCCAGCGCCTGCGCTGAGTCTGCAGCATACCTGGCACCGTTCTTGCTGCATTTCTCCCGTTCCGACACCAGGCACCGCCATGCCGCCCGACCTCACCGCCCTCGACTGGCTCTCCACCGCCGTCGTCCTCGCCGGCCCCGACCGTCGGCTACTGACGGCCAACGCCGCGGCCGAGCACCTCTTCGGCCTTGCCCGCGAGCGCCTCGCCGGCCGGCCATGGGAAGAGATCTTCGGGGACTCCCCCACCTTGCGCACGGCCTTCGACGAGGCCGAACGCAACCGCTGGTTCTACGCCTGCCACGGCATCGGCCTTCATCTTCCTTCCGGCCAGACGCTCGCGGCCGACGTCACGGTGAGCCCCATCCAGGACGACGGCGAAGGATTCACCCTCGAATTCCGCCCCATCGACCAGCGCCTCAAGACGACCCAGGAAGAAGAGCGCCTGCGCCTGCAGCAGGCCGCACGCGAACTCGTGCGCGCGCTCGCCCACGAGATCAAGAACCCCTTGGGCGGCATCCGCGGCGCGGCGCAACTGCTGCAGATGGAACTGCCCGATCCGGCACTGGCGGAGTACACCGAAGTCATCATCCTCGAGACCGACCGCCTGCAGCGCCTGCTCGCCGGGCTGCTGGCCGCGCACCAGGCGCCGCACCCGGCCCCGGTCAACGTCCACGAGATCCTCGAGCACGTGCGCCGGCTGCTGCTCGCCGAATTCCCCGCCTTGAGGGTCGAGCGCGACTACGACGCGAGCCTGCCGGAGCTCACCGCCGACCGCGAGCGCCTGCTGCAGGCGATCCTCAACATCGCGCGCAACGCCGCCCAGGCCACCGGGGGCAAGGGTAAAGTCGAGCTGCGCACCCGCGCCGCGCGCCAGGTGACGCTCGCCAAACGGCGCTACCGCCTCGCGCTCCACGTCGAGATCGCCGACGATGGTCCCGGTATCCCCGAAGCGCTGCGCGAGCGCATCTTCTATCCGCTCGTGAGCGGGCGCGAGGGCGGCGCGGGACTGGGACTGGCGATCGCCCAGGATATCGTCGCCCAGCACCACGGCGCCATCGAATTCGACAGCCGCCCCGGGCGCACGCGCTTCCACCTCCTGCTGCCGCTCGCTTCCGGGAGCCCGACATGAACGACGCCATCTGGATCCTCGACGACGACAAATCCATCCGTTGGGTGCTCGAGCGCGCCCTCGAACGCGAGAACCTGCCGCATCGCGGTTTCGATCGTGCCGAGACGGCGCTGGAGGCGCTCACGCAGGAGCGGCCGGCAGTGGTGCTCACCGACATCCGCATGCCCGGCACCGACGGGCTCGAGTTCGTGCGCCGGCTGCATGAGCGCGCCCCCGGCACGCCCGTGATCGTGATGACCGCCTATTCGGACCTCGACAGTGCCGTGAGCGCTTTTCAGGCCGGCGCCTTCGAGTACCTGCCCAAACCCTTCGACGTACCCGAAGCCGTGCGCCTGGTGCGCCGGGCGCTGGAAGCGCGACCCGCAGCCGCCGCCCAAGACGAACCAGACGCCGCCCCCGAGATCTTGGGGCAGGCCCCGGCGATGCAGGACGTCTTTCGCGCCATTGGGCGGCTATCGCACTCGAGCGCCACCGTGCTCATCACCGGTGAATCCGGCAGCGGCAAGGAGCTCGTCGCCAGGGCGCTGCACCGCCACAGCCCGCGGCGCGACGGCCCCTTCATCGCCATCAACACTGCGGCGATCCCGCGCGAACTGCTCGAATCCGAGCTCTTCGGTCACGAGAAAGGCGCCTTCACCGGCGCCGCCAGCGCCCGGCGCGGGCGCTTCGAACAGGCCGAGGGCGGCACGCTCTTTCTCGACGAAATCGGCGACATGCCGGCCGATCTGCAGACGCGGCTGCTGCGCGTGCTCTCCGACGGGCACTACTACCGCATTGGCGGGCAGCAGCCGCTGCGCGCCAACGTGCGCATCATCACCGCCACCCACCAGGATCTGGAAGCCCGCGTGCGCGAAGGGCTCTTTCGCGAAGACCTCTATCACCGCCTTAACGTCATCCGCCTGCGCCTGCCGCCGCTGCGCGAGCGCGCCGAAGACATTCCGCTGCTTGCGCGCCACTTCCTGACCAAGAGCGCACGCGAGCTGGGCGTGGAGCGCAAGACGCTCTCGCCCGCCGCCCTGGAAGCGCTCAAGCGCTACCCTTTCCCCGGCAACGTGCGTCAGCTGGAGAATCTCTGCCACTGGCTCACCGTCATGACCCCGGCGCAGCAGGTCGAGCCGCACGACCTGCCGCCCGAATTCCGCACCCCCCTCGCCCCTGAAGCCCCCCTGCCGGATTCCCCGGCTTCCCCGGCGTGGGAGCAACTGCTCGCCGAAGAAGTCGACCGGCTGCTCGCCTCCGGTGCAAGCGCCCTCTACGACGCGCTGCACGCGCGCTTCGAGCGCGTCCTCTTCGAACGGGCGCTCGAGCATACCGGCCGGCGCCGCGCGGAAGCCGCCGCCCGGCTCGGCGTGGGCCGCAACACGCTCACGCGCAAGCTCAAGCGCTAGCGCCTGCCGTACAATAAGCGCTTCGCACCCTTCCTGCGACGCTCCATGCCCGCTCCCTCCGCCTTCGATCCGGCGGCATTGCACCGGCTCCTGCCCGAGGCGCTCGCCCGACGGCTCGACCTTCATTGGCTTGGCGAATGCGCCTCGACCAACGACGAGGCGATGCGCCTGCCGCTGCCCGATCCCGGGCGCCTTGCCGTCGTCGGTGCCGACCGGCAGACCCGGGGAAGGGGACGGCAGGACCGGGTCTGGCAATCCTGGCCCGATGCGAGTCTCACCTTCTCCTGCCTCTTCGCGTTTCCTCCGGGCACCTCGCTCGAAGCGCTGCCGCTTGCCGTCGGCGTGGCGCTCGCTCGAGGCTTGCAGGCGCTGGGCGTGCCCGGCGTCGGGCTCAAATGGCCCAACGACCTCCTCATCGCCGGCGCCAAGGTGGCCGGCGTGCTCATCGAAGCGCAAAGCCGTCATGCGGCGCCGACCCGCGTCGTCGTCGGCATCGGGCTCAATCTCGAACTGCCGCCGGATTTTCAGCCTGCAAGCGGCCTGCCGGCCACCGCGCTGGCGCATCACCTCGCCCCCCTGCCGCCGCGGGAAGCGGTGCTCGCCGCGCTCCTCGAACGGCTCGACGCCGTGCGCGCAAGCTATCTCGCCGGTCGCGGCTTCGTTCCCTGGCGCGACGAATGGAACGCGCTCGACGCCTACGCCGGCCAAGAAGTGGCGGTACGCGACGGCGAGCGCGAGCTCGTCGGGATCGACGCCGGTGTCGACGACACCGGCCGCCTGCTGCTCGACACCGCCAGCGGGCGCATCGCCTGCTGCGTCGGTGACGTCTCGCTGCGCCCCCTCGCATGAATCCGACGCTGCTCCTCGATCTGGGCAACACGCGGCTCAAATGGGCCTTGCTCGAGGGCGAACACTGGCGCGAGAGCGGCGCCTGCCGCCACGTCGACATCCCGCAGTGGATCGAAGCGATGCGCGCACGGCTGCCCGCTTCGACCCGGCGTTTCGGCGTGAATGTGGCGCACGACCGGCTCGCCCTCGAACTCGAACGCCAGCTCGGCCCCATTCGCTGGCTCGTGGCCGAGGCGCAGTGCTGTGGCGTCACGAACGGCTACGACGAACCCGAGCGGCTCGGCGCCGACCGCTGGGCCGCGCTCATTGCCGCGCACCACCTGCACGACGGCGCGGCCCTGGTGGTGTGCTGCGGCACGGCCACCACGGTGGATTGGCTCGAGGCCGACGGACGCTTTCG